>NZ_CAXAVM010000138.1:0-19596 GCF_963972345.1 uncultured Gimesia sp.
GGTGTTGTTTACGTGCTCCGTTGTCGCACTCTCGTGATATCTATCAACCCAAAATAAAAAATGATACTCCACTCGTCACTGGACTGGAGGAGCCGGAGTTGAAGCAGTTCACCGCTGAGTGTGGGTTGCAGATCGAACGTCATGGGCCAGGTTTCTCGTGAATGTGATTGATTGCCTGGAGCTTATCGAACACCAGATTGAAGACCAGTTATCAGTAAGAGTAAATATTCTAGAACGGGTTCGTTTGAGATCCGATTTTTACTGCCTCGAACGGATACGAAAAAAACAGACAGATACGGGTGTCGGATATTCATCTGACTGGTGGAAACATGGATTGATTACAATACATGACAGCGCAACGTTGTCTAAAGTCCGCATTGAGAATGTGGAATCGTATTATTAATGCATGAGGAATGATGGTGTTTTATCTGTGGGATTTCGTAATCTCGGTGACTGTGAAGGAATCATCTGTAAAGGCGTGGTAGCGTCAAGCGGGATTTCAAAATTTCGGGTGGCGAAAGAGGTGTGAAAAGTTCCGATGTCAAGCCGAGCGATTTGCGAAGGGAGGGCCAGCGTGTGCTGAAGTGTGTCGATAACCGGGGATCGGATGAGCAGATTATGATGCGAGACAGGCTAAAACAAGGAAGTTTTATGGTGAAGAGCTGGCAGTGGTTCGCGTGTTTTCACTCATCAGAAAGTTATCTCTCTCGCGCGCGACACAGGCCAGGGAGTTTCGATAACGGCGCGGGGCTGTCAAGTCGAACCTGATCAGTAAAAATGGCGGACCGCTGCACACCTTGCTGCTGCGGTTTATTCAGGTGATTGATGTCTCACGTGGGTGAGTGCGTATCGATGTGGTTCCCTGTTTCAGCTGTCCGGGTTGTTGGAGCCGGGGATGACTTTTGTGAGATCTTTGCCGAGAATTGAGGGGCACCAGTGGCGTTCGATGTGTTCGATGATCATTTCGGTGCCTCGCGCATGACTGACGTAGGGGTGGTCGCGGGGATCGTAGAGCGCGTCGGTCAGGTCTCTGCAGAGGACGACATTTTTATCGAGGTATCGCATCTGGCGAATACCGAAGGGGCGGCCGAGAACACACATGTTGGTATGCACGCCCATGATGACGATGTTCTTTCGCTGTTCCTGTTCGAGGAAGTTGAAGATCTCCTGTCCGTTCGCACTGATGACATCGTAGCCAACGATCTTGATGGCCGGGTGCTCGTGGCGGTCGGTATTTTTTTTGTAATCTGCAATCGGGTCATCACACCCACGAAGAGAGGATTCGCTCGAACGTTGAACTGTATCGTCGACGGGGAGCGGCGGTTCTTTCTCCGGATTCAGGTAACACCAGTTCTGCAGGGGTACGGGAGGTTTGGAATATTTGGCTGCTTTGATCCGCTGGCGGAAAGGGGTGTCTTCGTATAACTCAATCCCGCCACTGGGGGCATGGATGATGGCAACGCCATGATCGCGGGCTTTGGAGATCACCTGATTCATACGGGGAGCCATGCGGTCGACGCGCTGTGCTGCCAGTTTGCAGGGATGATCGGCCCACATGTCGCAGATGATGATTGCGGTTTCTGAGGCGTTCCATTCTGTCTGCCCGGTCGTTGCGGGAGCAGCGCTTTCCTTACCGCGTTTGCGGAGGGTTACGGAAAGTATTCCGGGGACAGGGGGGAGGGAGCGGTTGGACGCGCCGGTATCTTTGGTCTCATCTGCCAGCAGCGATTCCATGTGAGGCAGCAGCACGCCTGCGCCGCAGCCCTGCAGGAGTGACTGCAGGAAACGTCTTCGGGATTGTGAAGGAGTATTGTGCATCCTGTTCCCTTTTCTCGCCAAAACTTCGAGCGGTTCAGACTGTATTGTGAAGTGACTGTCGCATCAATTCAATGTGAAACTGCTGCGAATTCGTTTCTACAACGAGAAAGTGTTTTGAGAGCTGGACTTTTCTTTGCCTCGACGTGGTCTCATAATAGAGTCACCATGCCTGACCGTTGCAGAATACACAGACCAGATATCGGGATTTGATTTAATGTTGATACGCTATTGTTCGTTACTGCTGATACTGATCAGTTCGACTGTTCTTCTGCCTGCTCACGTCTCAGCCGCAGAGACATCGAAAGAACCATCGTCGACTGCCCTGGAATTAAAAGCCGGTGATCGGGTTGTATTTATCGGAAACACTTTCGCTGACCAGTTAAGGTTGAATAATTATCTGGAAACCCTGATGACATCGCAGGCGACTGTTCCCGGTCTGACGTTTCGGAACCTGGCCTGGTCGGGAGATACACTGAAGCTGAGGCCACGTCCTTTGAATTTCGGTTCGCTGGATGAACATCTGAAGGAACAGCAGGCTGATGTGATCATCGCCTGTTTTGGAATGAATGAATCGTTCGACGGTGAAGCGGGGCTGGCTGAATATGGCGAAGCATGGAAACAGTTTCTGCAGCATCTGTCTTCTCAGAAATACAATGGGAAATCGGCACCGCGGGTGGTGATCATTTCTCCGATCGCCCACGAAAACATGGGTCCCCCCTTGCCGGATCCGGTCGAACATAATCAGAGTCTGGAAAAATATACCCTGGCGATGCAGAAAGTGGCGAAGCAACATCAGGTTCCGTTTGTGGATCTGTTTTCCAAATCAAAAAACATGATGCAGAATAATATTTCGCAGAAGCTGACGCGGAACGGGATTCATTTGAATGAATACGGCTACTGGGCGATCAGTCATTTCGTGGCGGAACAGTTACTGGGCAAGAAACTGGAAAGTCCCTCCGTGGTCATTGATGTTTCACAGAAACAGATCGAAGCGTCCCATGCGAAAGTTTCAGCGTCGAACTTTCAGGCGGAACAGATTGAGTTCACTCTCCAGGCCGATACACTGCCACTGCCAGCCCCGCCGCAAACTTCGATACCCGATAGTGAATTAATGGAGAAACAGCCTCGATTGACTATCAGGAATCTGCCGGAGGGGAAGTATCGACTGCTGGTGAACGGAACTCCGGTGACGGAAGCCCGGCATTCCGACTGGGCGCGAGGACTGCTGTTGATGCATCTTCCTTCGCAGGAACAGGTCCGGGATTTGCGGTCCAATATTGCTCGGAAGAATGAACTGTTCTTCTATGTGTATCGGGCGCACAATGCGGAGTACGTCTTCGGACGTCGTACCAAGCCGTTTGGAGCGGTCTCTTTTCCTCCGGAAATGGAAACGTTTGACAAACTGATTGCAGACCGTGAAACGACGATCAAGGCACAGGCTCGCCCGCTCGACGAAACAAAGTGGGGCCTGTTCCGAGTCGATTGAGCCGGTAACTGTTGCACGTCTGCTTTTCAAATAGAATCTTAACCTTCTCAGCTATCAGAGTGAATTATGTATCAACGATCGATCCTGACATGTTTTGCAGTTGCAATGTCCCTGTTGAGTGTGCTGCCTGGGAATGAAACGCAGTGTCGGGCTGCTGAGGAAAAACAGGAACAGCCGCATGTGGTGTTTGTGGTAGGGACTTCACATCACCTCTCTCGCAATACCATTCCCACGTTTGCCAGACGACTCGAACAGCATGGCTTCAAAACCACCGTGCTGCTACCTGAGAAAACAGGTGAGAAGGAAAATCAGAGAGAAGAAGTCACGGGGTTAAAAGTTTTGAAAGAAGCGGATGTTGCCGTGTTTTACCTGCGGTTTCAGCGGCTGGCTCCGGGTGAGTTCACACATCTGCATGACTATATCGAGTCCGGTAAACCGGTGATCGGACTGCGTACCAGTACTCATGCATTTGATTACCAGAAAGGCCATCCGCTCGAAGAATGGAACCAGGGATTCGGCAAACGGGTCCTGGGTTCCGAATTCCTGTTTGATCTGTCAGGTGAGACGGTGGTCGAGCATATCCTGGCGCATCGTGATCATGAAGTTCTGAATGGTGTAGCAGCGAAGTTTCTTGATCCTGGAACATTATATCAGGCCAATCCGCCAACTGATGCAACGCCGTTACTGCTGGGAACCGGTGATTCGAAGCGGAAAGGGATCTTCAAGAATCAGTTTGGCACCTATGAGCTGACTGGTGAAATGAGTTTTCCGGTGGCGTGGTCCTGGAAAAACGAATGGGGCAGCCGGGTCTTTACGACAACACTGGGGCAGGAAAAAACGTTCGGACTGGATGCGTTTAATCGTCTGCTGATCAATGCGGTCCACTGGTGTCTGGAGCAGCCGGTGGGAACGACTCCCGCACGGATGGCGGTAGCGAATTCAGCTCCTAATCTGAAACGACCGTTTGAACTGACGCAGGATCACTCCCCTGAAACCGAACGGAAGACTTTCGAGATGTTGCCCGGTTATGAAGTGAATCTGTTTGCAGCCGAACCGATGCTGGTCAATCCGATTCATATGACGTGGGATCCACAGGGGCGACTGTGGGTGATCTGTTCGACATCGTATCCCCAGGTATCTCCGGGAGAAAAACCGAATGATCAGATCGTGATTCTGGAAGATACCGATGGAGACGGGCGTGCGGACAAGTCGACGGTCTTCGCAGATGGTCTGTATGTTCCGACGGGACTGGAACTGGGAGATGGAGGCGTATATGTTGCGAATGCCCCGGACCTGCTGTTTTTGAAAGATACGAACGGTGATGGAAAAGCCGACCACCGGGAAGTGATTCTGACGGGCTTTGCCACTGAGGACAATCACCACTCCATCAGTGCCTGGCGCTGGGGGCCGGGTGGCTGGCTGTACTTCCAGGAAGGGACCTTCATGCACACCCAGGTGGAGACGCCTTACGGTACCGTCCGTCTGGAAAACGGGGGCGTGTTTCAGTTTCACCCACGTACGCTCAAGCTGAATGTATTTGCCGATTATCGTGCTTCGAACCCGTGGGGACATATGTTCGATGACTGGGGGCAGTCCTTTATCATCGATAACCCGCGGCTGTATTTCAGTGCGCCTCTGACTGCCAACAGTCGAGCCAAGCTGGGTTACGATGCCAGTGGCGAAGGAACCAAGCAGTGTGGTGGCGAGTTCGTGGCAAGCAGTCATTTCCCCCCGGAAGTGCAGGGAGAAATCTGGACCAATCAATACAAGTCACATGTGGTGGCCCGTTATGAAGTCTCGGATGATGGCGCCGGCTATACGATTAAAGGACTCGAGCCGTTAATCCAGTCGAGCAGTTCTTATTTCCGGCCCGTTGATTTGAAGATGGGGCCGGATGGTGCCGCGTATATTCTGGACTGGTATAATCCGTTGATCGGTCATATGCAGCATAGTTTTCGTGACGAACGCCGCGATACCACACATGGCCGGGTCTGGAGAGTGACCCACAAGTCACGGCCTCTGGTGGAGCGTCCGCAACTGACAGGAGTGCCCCTTGCGAAAGTCGTCTCTCACTTGCGTGATCCGGAAAGTTTCACGCGGCAGCAGGTGAAACGGGTGTTATATGATGCCGACCAGCAGCAGGCGAAGCAGGCCCTGGATGAATGGCTGTTGACATTGGTACCGCAGGAACCGAACTATGATCATCATCGACTGGAAGCACTCTGGTGTTACCAGACGATTGGCGTTGTGAATGAAGAACTGCTGCGTGAATTGTTGCAGGCAAAGGATGCCCGAGCCCGCGCTGCCGCCATGCGAGTGTTGCGGTACTGGCATTCGGAAATGAAAAATCCACTGGAACTGGTCGAGGCAGCAATTCACGATCCACATCCGCGCGTGCGACTGGAAGCTATTTTAACGGCGGGATATATCCCCGATCCCCGTTCGGTAACGATTGCAGTGAAAGCCATCGATGCTCCCATGGACCGTTATCTGGAACATGCGTTGAAGCTGACCATTGATGGTCTGCAGTCGCAGTGGGTAGAACCGCAGCGTCAGGGGAAAGTGAGCTTTGAAAAACCGTCCCACAAAAATTATGCATTGGCAAATCTGTTGTCGAATGAATCCATCGATGTGATTATTGATCTGTTAAACGCGGGCAGCATTGATGCTGAACTGTTACAGGGCCCGGCTCAGACCGTCGCCGAACGAGCGAATGCGAATCAGCTGGAGCCTCTTGTGTTGAGTCTGGTCGAAGTCACGCGTGAATATAAAACTCAGGGTGGGAAGGGAATTTCTCCAGAAGCGTTAAGTATATTGCTGAATGCCTTTGATCGGGCGGCGCGGGAACGTGGGGTGATCCCTAATGGAAATATCGGTGCCATGCTGAGTCGCTCAGCCGTGGTACCAGGCTTACCGGTCCAGAAATCAGTGGCCCGACTGATCGGTTCCTGGAAACTGACGCGGGAAGGGAAACGTCTGCAGCGTGAGATCAATGCCGCAGATACGGATTTCGAAGTCAAACAGCTGGCCGCAGAATCACTGGGAATGCTCGGAGATGCGGATTCGCTGAAGTATCTGAAATCTCTGGCAGAGTCGCAGAAGCCGATGAATCAGCGACTGCTGGGCATATATGGACTGGCGGCCCATGATCTGAAACAGGCGGCGACATCACTGCCCGCTATTCTGAAGAACGATCCCCAAAAGGAAAATCCAGCCTGGATTTTGACCGCATTCACCCGACAAAAAGGGGGAGCAGAGATTCTGGCGGAGGAGATGAAGGCGGCTTCGTTGCATCCGCAGGTCACCAGACAAATCAGGCAGTCACTGATTGAAACCGGCGAAACCAGCCAGGCATTGATTGACGCGTTTGGCGGAGCTGTGATGCAGGACTCACTGGAAGCGGAACTGTTGAAAGAAAATGTACTCGAACTGGCGAGTGCGGCACGCGAAGCAGGAAATGCAGCGCGGGGCGAGCAGATCTTCCGCCGCAGCGAACTGGCATGTATGAAGTGCCACAGTATTTCCAATGCGGGTCCGGTACTGGGACCCGATCTGGCTGCCATCGGTTCGAGTTCACCGCCGGACTATATTGTGGATTCGTTTCTGCGTCCGTCTAAAGTCATCAAGGAATTTTATGAGAGCATCATGGTCGTGACAGATGAAGGTCGCGTGTATAACGGAATTATGGTCGTGCACGATGATACGAAGGTCATTCTCAAAGATGCAGCCCGACAGGGGGAACTGGTGACAATCCCTGCCGACCAGATTGAATTCACAAAGAAGCTGCCGTCATTGATGCCTCAAGGACTGGCGAGCAAGTTGAAAAACCGTCAGGAGTTTCTGGATCTGGTGAAGTTCGTGACTGAGCTGGGACGTCCTGGTCCTTATGCGACGAGCGTGGCACAGGTAGTACGACGCTGGCGCGTGCGTGGTGCAAATGAGTCTTTGACTGCGGAACAGATGGAGAAATTCGATGTACTGGCGGAATCGGGAGTCGCCGCCTACAGCATGGTAGATGGGACATTACCAACTGCAGATCTGAATCTGGCGAAACCGCTGACGCAGGCGATCGCTTTCGTAGACGTCAATCAGGCAGGCAATGTGCAGTTGAAACTGAATTCGGTGAAAGGCCTCAAGGTCTGGCAGAATGGAACGCCGCTTCCGGTCGAAGAATTGACATTGCTGGTTCTGCCGACCGGTCGCAATCAGTTGACGTTTGAAGTGGATCGCAGCCAACGCGGTGACGTGGGGTTACGAGTGGAATTTCAGAAAGCCAGCCAGTCCCCCGAGGGCCGCTTCAAAGTAGTAGGCGGGCCCTGAGGGTTGTCTGTGAATTTTCAATTCTGCTGCGTAGTGCGTTTAAGCCAGTCCGCACAGAGAATTGGCCAGCCTGAAATGGGATTTTTCGAAGGACGCATGCCGTATCCGTGCCCCCCTTTGGCGTAGAGATGCAGTTCGGCATCAACCTTTGCGTCTTTCAGGTCACGCGTGTAGTTGAAGGCACTGTCTACCAGGCGACGATCATCGAGCGTCTGTACGATAAAGGCGGGGGGCGTCTTCGCATCGACTTTGATCTCGGGAGCAGACTGTCGTTTGTCATCCTCGCTGTAGATATATGCGGGATAGATCAGGACCGTGAAATCGGGACGACAGCTGAGCTTGTCGGCTTCGTCTATTAATTCATAATTCCGCTTTTCATAGTTTGTAGAGAGATTTGCAGCCAGGTGACCACCGGCGGAAAAACCGAGCACGCCGACTTCGTCTGGATTGATACCCCATGCTTTGGCTTGACTGCGAACAATTCCCAAAGCACGCTGAGCATCTTTCAGGGCTGCTTCCCGCTGATTGCCGGGAACCGTGTATTTGACGACGAATGCATGTATGCCGAGCGAATTCAGCCACTCGGCGATTTCGGTTCCCTCGAGGTCATATGCGAGGACATTGTATCCACCCCCCGGAAAGATGACGACTGCGGGGGCATTCGGTTTGGCGTCGGGAGCTTTATAGAATTCGATTGCGGGCCGATTAACTTTGGTAATTCGAATAATATTGCTGTATTTGACTTCGTCATCACTCTTTTCCAGCAGCGGGCGATCAGGCCAGAGTGCTATGCGCTCAGTGGGTTCAGGAGTCTCGATTGGAGCGGCCGCCAATGAGAACAGGGCAAACAAAGTAAGGTAAAGATATTTCAACATGGTGGACTCCGAACTGTTGGGTCTGACGATTACGAGATTCGAAAAGTAAAACACAATATGAAATAATAGCGTGCAGAACAGTCGCAGCAAAGCAGTCACAAATCGTAATTTCAGGAGAAGGTCGAGTTAATTACGAGATGTCATGAAAACATACTTGCATTTTTACTAAAAAGCGACAGACTTGATTCTACAGGCCTTTTTCTTGGTCCTATCTTTCAAGTACGTTTTTTTCTGCGATGGATACAGATAATGCGTAAACTGAAACGGGAAACAGTACTCTATCTGATGATTGCGATCTTTATCGGTGCGATTGTGGGTGTGGGGACATTTACCTTTGGTTATGCCAAAGGGGCATCCTATCTCAGATCTGATTCTCAATCATGTGCTAACTGCCACGTCATGCAGGGACATTTCGATGCGTGGGTGAAATCATCGCATGGAAAATTCGCTGACTGCAATGACTGTCATTCCCCTCACGACAGTGCGGCTGCTGCTTACTATTGTAAAGCCCGCAACGGTTTCTTCCATTCACTGGCTTTCACAACGGGCGATTTTGAAGAGAACCTGCGAATTACTGATTACAATCGGCGGGTTACCGAACAGGCCTGCCGGAACTGTCATGCGGATCTGGTTCACCAGATCGATATTCGGGCAGTAGGTGAGTTAAAACAGTCGGAAGACGAAAAACTGGAGTCGAATGCCTGTATTCGCTGTCACTCAACAGTTGGACATGACACCTGATGCACAACGCCTTAGCGTCAGTTCTAACAAACCGGGATGAAGTATGAACCAGAAAAAATATTCAATTTCGTTTTCGACACTCCTGCTGGTCGCGATTTTGTCAGCCGCAATCTGTTTTGGCATCGTGTATCTGCTGACGAATATATTTGAACGACAGCAGGAAGCCCGGTCCACCGTCCTGAAAGTCGTCGACATTGATGATAATACCTCTGATCCTGCGGTCTGGGGACGGAATTTTCCGTTGCAGTATGATGATTACCTCAAAACCGCCGACATGATTCAGACAACGTACGGCGGAAGCGAAGCGATTCCCCGGACTCCCACTGATGAAGATCCCCGCGATCTGGTTTCCCGCAGCAAGCTGGAAACGATTCCCCAACTGAAACGCCTGTGGGCGGGCTATGCCTTTTCGAAGGATTACCGGGAAAAACGCGGGCACGCCTATATGTTGACCGACCAGATCTACACCGAGCGCCAGAAAGTCGGACAGCCGGGAACCTGCATTCACTGCCATGCTTCGACATACGTCGTGATGAAAGAGCTGGGCAAGGGAGACCTGCTGGCCGGCTTTGAAAAATTAAATACCATGCCTTACATGGAAGCCAAAGATCATTTGAAACATCCGGTAGCCTGCATAGACTGCCATGAGCCGGAAACGATGGCTCTGCGAGTCACGCGTCCCGCATTTATGGAAGGCATCGCAGCATTTAAGAAATCACAGGGGGTGGACGATTATGATGTGAATCGTGATGCGACGCGTCAGGAAATGAGGTCATATATCTGTGGGCAGTGTCATGTCGAATATTATTTTAAAGGTGATGAGAAACGCCTGACCTATCCGTGGACGCAAGGGCTGACTGTGGACGCAGCGTATGCTCATTATGAGGAAACAGGATTTAAAGACTGGACTCATGCGGAAACGGGGGCACCCATGCTGAAGGCACAGCATCCGGAGTTTGAACTCTGGTCCCAGGGGATTCATTCCCGGGCCGGTGTTGCCTGTGCTGACTGTCATATGGCTTACAAGCGGGTAGGAGCGATGAAGATCAGTGATCATCACATCCGCAGTCCCTTGCTGAATGTGAATGCTTCCTGTGGAACCTGCCATAAAACCGGGGATCAGGAATTAATCGCACGCGCGGAGAACATTCAGTCCCGCCATCAGAAACTGGTAAAAATTGCCCTGGATGCGGTTGTGGAACTGATTGATGATATTAAAGCGGCTCAAAAGCAGGGAGTGAGTGAAGAGAAAATTAAAGCTGCGCAACAATGGCAGCGTAAGGCCACTTTTTATGTGGATTATGTCGAAGCCGAAAATTCCTCGGGCTTTCATGCCGGCCAGGAAGCTGCGCGGATTCTGGCGGAATCGATTGATTATTCTCGCAAGGGACAGAATGCATTGCGAGAATAAGGAGCATTGCAGAATTGACATGATTGCTTCTACCCGATTTCGAGGATTTTCTTGATCCCTGAACGCTGTCAGGGTAGGATCAGGATGTTGCTGCTTACCGCGATCAGATTCACTCTGAATTCGCAGACCTGCTCCCCCGAACTATACAGAAGGACCTCCGCATGCTTCGCTGCTTACTAAGTCTTGTCTTTATTTTCAGCCACTGTGTGCTTTTTCTGGGGGCGGAACCTGACAAAACAGGACCAGCTGAATGGAAGGCGGGGGCTGCGTCTGCCAAAATTACACCAGAGAAACCGTTACGAATGGCCGGTTATGCAGGACGGAAAGAACCGGCGGAAGGAACCGAGCAGGATCTGTTCGCCAAGGCATTGGCCGTCGAAGATTCTAAAGGGAACCGTGCCGTCTTTCTGACGCTCGATCTGATTGGCGTGACCGAGCAGCTGCGTGCGGATGTGACCACTCAGGTTCAGGAACAATATCAACTGTCTCCACAGTCGTTACTGATGAATGCTTCACATACGCATTGCGGCCCTGCCTATGGTCGCGAAGAAGCAAAAGAATATTATGATGTTCTCGTTTCCACACTCGTGAAAACCATCGGGGCCGCGCTGGAAAAAATGCAACCGGCCAGGCTGAGCTGGTCGGCAGCGCGCTGCTCTGTGGCGATGAATCGTCGTACTCCCACGGCGACCGGGTATCGGAACCACCCTAATCCGGACGGCCGTGTCGATCACCAGGTTCCTGTCTTAAGGGTTGATGATGCTGAAGGAGAACTGCAGGCAGTGATGTTCGGTTATGCCTGTCACAATACAACAATGGGTTTCCGCAAGTGGCTGGGTGACTATGCCGGTTTTGCGCAGGAGTATTTTGAGAAAGATCATCCTGGCGTGACGGCCCTGTTTATGATGGGGTGTGGCGGGGATCAGAATCCGTATCCACGCAGTGAACTGCATTACGCACACAAACATGGTCGTTCTCTGGCGACTTCAATTGAAGCTGCCCTGGAAGTAAATCAGCGGACGCCGTTGCATCAGCGTGTGTTACATGGTCCCTTGAAAACCGCGTATGGCACGGTTGAACTGGAATATCTGCCTGAGAAAAAACGCGATCCCTGGGACTACCCGGTACAGGTAATTCAGTTCGGGAATGATCTGACGCTGGTGGCATTGGGGACCGAAGTGGTCGTCGATTATTCCTTACGGATCAAGCAGGAACTGTATGAAACCGCTGGGCCTGCCATCTGGGTCGCCGGTTATTCGAACGTGTATTCGGGTTACATTCCCAGTAAACGGGTCCTGCTGGAAGGAGGGTATGAAGCAAGCCGTCCTTACAAACCGGATGTTGAAGAACGGATTATCGGCAAGGTGCTGGAACTGGATCAGCAATTGAACTCTCAGAGCGAAAAATAAAATCAACTGAAAGTAAGATCGCATTCAATCGTTAAGTTCATGTTAAATCGCTGCGAAGTCAATTGATTTCCATTGATGTATCGTTGCCGGTGGAACATACAACTTTTAAAATCGATTGATGAGTGAAGTATCGTCTCGCCATATCTGATAGTTCACCGGTCATTGGTGATTTTATCCCCGCCATTCCTTCTCTGCATTTATGCTCAACACAGGTGATTTCAAATATGTTCGATTACAAACGTCTTCAGGAAGCAGTCAAATCTGAAAATGGCGTGAGCCGTCGGTTGTTTCTGTCTTATGGAGCAGCGCTATCTACGCTTCCTTTACTGGGGCGTGCAAGTTGGGCTGATCCTTCACCCAAATTTCCGAAGGATCCCTTCAGTCTGGGAGTTGCTTCTGGCGATCCCGATTGCAGTAGCGTCATCTTGTGGACGCGGCTGGCACCAGAACCGCTGGCTCCACATGGAGGCATGGGACCCCAGGCGGTTGCAGTCACTTGGGAAGTTGCCGACGACGAAGGGTTCACTCAACCGGTGGCTTCGGGAACTGCCCAGGCGACTCCTCAGCTGGGACATACGGTGCATGTGGAAGTAAACGGTTTGAAACCAGATCGCTGGTACTGGTATCGCTTTCAAGCCGGTGATGCGAAAAGCCCGGTGGGACGAACTCGGACAATGCCTGTCGAAACCGATCTGCCAGATCAGTTAAAGTTCGCATTTGCTTCCTGTCAGAATTATGAGTCGGGGTTGTATACCGCTTATGAGCAGATGGCCCAGGACGATGTGGATCTGGTATTTCATCTGGGTGACTACATTTACGAAAGAGAAAACCGGAAAAAAAACACGGTACGTGCGCACTTCGGACCCGAGATTGAAACGTTGGAGCACTACCGTACCCGACATTCTCAATATCGTTCCGATCCGCTACTGCATGAGATGCATGCGAAATGTCCATGGATGGTGACATGGGATGATCATGAATTTGATAATAACTGTGCCGGTGATATTTCCGAGGAATCACAGGTTGATCCAGTAGATTTTCTGTTGCGTCGTGCAAATGCCTATCAGGCGTATTATGAAATGATGCCGCTCAGGGTGCAGTCTCTGCCCCGGGGACCGCATATGCAACTCTATCGTCAGGCTTCCTTTGGGCGGCTGGCTGACTTCTTTGTACTGGATACACGACAGTATCGAACTGATCAGCCGAACGGAGATAAGAAATCGCCTATCAATGATGCGGCCTTGATGCAGACAAATTCTCTCCTGGGAGGCCGTCAGCGACACTGGCTGCAATCTGGTCTGCTTGCATCAGATGGAATCTGGAACGTACTGGCACAGCAGGTGATGATGGGCATGGTTGGTTTTCCTCAGAAAGATGGTCCACATAACTATTCCATGGATCAATGGCCCGGTTGTTCTTATGAACGAATGGGGCTGGTCAAGTTTCTGGCAGATCGTCAGGTTCCCAACCCGGTCGTACTGACGGGAGATATTCATTCAAACTGGGTAAACAATTTACGTGTCGATGATCGTAACCCGGAGACACCGGTAATCGCGACGGAATTTGTAGGGACATCCATCAGCAGTGGTGGGAATGGAGTTGAAAAGCGGAAAGGTCATGCAGAACTGTTGTCAAACAATCCCTGTATCCAGTTCCAGAATTCTGAGCGTGGTTATGTGCGTTGTACTGTCACGCCAGAGAAATGGACGAGCGAGTATATGGTCGTAGATGATGTGACTCGACCGGGCGGAAAAGTCAGTCCACGGGCTGCCTTCGTAGTGGAAGCCGGTCAACCGGGAGCACATCCGGCTTAAGGGCAGTGGACCTGTCTGGCAAGAATTAAGAAGGGGAAGGGGGTTCTATTTTCTTCTCTGCCTTGAGGATCAGCCAGTGTAGAATCGTCTGTCCCAGGATTTTGCTGTTGATGGGTTTGCTCAGGTAATCATCACAGCCTGCATCCAGGCATTTCTGACGGTCATCAGACATGGCATGTGCAGTCAAGGCAATGATGGGAAGTGTCGCGCCGGACTGCCGGAAATTTCGAGCAAGCGTGTAGCCATCCATTTCCGGCATCTGCATGTCGGTCAGCAACAGATCATATGGTTCGTTTGCGGTTTCTGCTTCCAGAAATTTCTGGCAGGCAATGACGCCGTTGTCTGCGACATCCACTTCCGCTCCCATTTTTTTCAGCAGAAAAGAAATGAGCCGTTGATTGTCCGGTCCGTCTTCTGCAAGCAGGATCCGTGTGTGAGCAGGAAGTTTCATGGCGGGAGCAGGAACTTTCGTTTCCGCATTCGAATGACCATCCTGCAAGCGGCTGGTTGTGTATCTGGTCTGGGGCAGGATCGATACGGGGAGCAGCAGGCGGAAACAGGTCCCTTTTCCAGGTTCCGTCCAGGCCAGCGTAACTTCGCCTCCCATGAGCCGCGCGAGTTTGCGTGAGATCACCAGCCCCAGTCCGGTCCCGCCATGTTGCCGTGTGACAGAAGTGTCCGCCTGTGAAAATGCCAGAAACATTTTGGCGGCCTGTCTGGATGACATCCCCGGTCCGGAGTCTTCAATATCGAATTGCAGAAGCCGGGACTCGTGCTGTTCCAGAAATTTCACATTGATCTGGATACATCCCCGGTCTGTGAACTTGACTGCATTACCAACCAGATTCATCAGGATCTGCCTGAGTCGCGTCGAATCCGTTTCGATTATATCCGGCAGTGGAGTTTCGATGCGCGTGATCAATTCCACTCCTTTTTCAATCGCCGGCGGTCTTAACAGGCTTTCAATATGGTCGAGAATATTGAAGAGTTGCGTGGGGGACTTCTCTATCTCAACTTTCCCTGCTTCGATTTTGGAAAGATCCAGGATGTCGTTGATCACGGTCAACAGATGGTTCCCAGCTTCCTGAATCGTTTTGACAGCCTGTTCTCTTTTGCCTGCAGAGTTGGCAAACTCGAGATCATTTCGGAGCAGGTCTGCGTAACCCAGAATCGCTGTCAGAGGCGTGCGGATTTCGTGACTCATGTTAGCAAGGAATTCACTTTTACTATGCGAAGCGGCCAGCGCGGCTTCCTGTGCCAGCCTGAGTTCGGTGATGTCATTCCGAATCGCGAGATACCCGGTGGCCTTCCCATCGCCATCCTGCATGGCAGCAATCGTGGTATCCAGCCAGTACAACTCTCCATTTTTACGACGGTTGCAGATCTCACCCTGCCACATCCCCTCCGTCGAAATGGTTTTGAATACGTTTTGCCAGAATTCTTTCGGATGGAAACCGGAATTCACGATCCGGTGGGTCTGACCGATGGTTTCTTCCCGTTCAAAGCCGCTGACTTTACAGAACATGTCGTTGACATGACGGATCACGCCATTGAGCTCCGTCTCCGCGACAATGGCATGTTGATCCAGGACTTTAAGGCACAATTCCAGTCGGGCTGTGGTTTCTCTTAACGATTTCTCCAGGGTAATTCGATCTGAAATGTCGACAAGCACATTGACGGCGCCTGTAATCTCACCGTCTGTATCGAGGAGAGGACTGGCGTGTGCGAGGGCCGTTTTTCGACTTCCGTCTTCATTCTCGACAACAATTTCCTTACCATGAATGATTGTGCTGTCACGTAATGCAACAGCCATCCAGCATTCATCGTGAGGAATCGACAGACCTTCCGTACTATATAGTCTGAATGAACCACAAAAACGGTCAACCGGATTGTTCAGCTCTGGTTTACGCCCCCAGAACTCCACTGCAGCCTGATTGTAGTAGGTGATTAAGCCTGCATTATCACAGGTGTAGGCGGCAGCGGGCAGGGCATCAATCAGGTGGCGGATTCTCTGGTTCGTCTCCTGAAGTCGATCCTGTTGTCGTTTTTTCTCCGTGATATCGATGGCAACGCCAAGGTATCCTTCAATCTGGTTTTGCTGGTCATGGATTGCGGTTACCGTGAGTTCAACCGCACGATGAGAACCATCTTTGCACACATAGGTCCATTCGCGCTTGTCAAAACCACCGTGTCTGGCCAAGGTGACAAATACATCAAAACCTTCGAGGTTCCGACCCAGGCTGGCAGATAATTCGTCTCCCCGCTGCTGAATTTCTTCAGGCAGATGAATGCATTCGGGAGTCTTTAAACCGACCATGTCTTTGGCAGAGTATCCCAGTAACCGTTCTGCGCCAGGACTGAAGAGAGTAATGATACCCTCATGGTCGGTTGTGATGATGGAAACTTCCATAGCGGAGCGAATGATGCCCTCAAGTCTGGCTCTTGATGCATATTCATGATCCTGTAGCAGAAGAAATTCTGCCTCCAGCTGTTTTTCTTTTGTAATATCCTGGAAGGCGCCCACCAGACGGACTGGTTGATTATTCTGATATTCCAGTTCTCCCTGGGCACGCACCCAGATGTGTCTGCCTTTGGCTGTAATAAACGGCAATTTCAGATCCCAGGGTTGTCCCTTGTTGATCGCACGTTTGACGGCATTCCGGATCTGGGGACGTGCATCAGGAGCATAAAATTCGATCGCATTTTTGAGAGTTGGTTTAAAACCAGGCTCGACTTCATGAATCGCGCATGTCTCTGCAGTCCAGAACAGTTCCTGAGTTTTGAGGTTCAGATGCCAGCCGCCAATTTTTCCGACTTCACCAACTTTGGAAAGCAGCAGTTCACTTTCAGCACTGGATTCGAGTTCCCCCCGGCGATCATGGTCTTCGGTTCCGCCAAATGCAGACTGTTGATGCTGTGCCGCGTCCTCGCGATGCCGCCATGTAAACAGGATCAGAGATCCCATACAGAGCCAGATCAGAGTAAGTATGATGGTTTGTTGTGCCTGCTCACGTTGAGAGAAATGTTGATGTTCTGAGATCAATGTGGACTGATATTCTGCCAGGAGCGGAATGAGGCGTTTTTCCTTAATCAGTATGGAACTGAGACGGGAAGCCGCGGGTTGCGAACCTGACAATACTTGGGAAATGTTCTGTGTCAACTCAAGTATCAGAGGAGAAATCTGGCGGTTCAGAATCTCCGTCGAGGTTTTCCCTGGCAGCGTGGAATTCAGCAGAACCTGCTGTTGTTGAATAAACCGTGTCAAATCCGCGTCGAGTTGAGAATAGCTTGACTCATTCTCAGAGTCTTTCGCCAACCGGATGATGTCTTTGGTCATCCGCTGCAGGATGACTTGCTGTGATCCGACCGAGTGAATCTGTTCAAATCGGGCATTTGCAAGTTGTTTCAGGTTCGATGTGAAATAGTGGCAGAGAACCGCCCCCGTCATCAGCAGGCTAAAGCTGATGACGACAACCCGGACAAACCGCGTTGAAAAAATCTGACTGATCCGGGAAACGGTGTTCATTGAACAGAGTTCTCTATCTCAAGAGGCTATCAGCCAGTTTGAAATCCATGCAGCTTCTGAAACGCCACACATATTGAAGGAATTATATAGAGTAGCTGCCTCAATAATTGTAATGAGGAATTACAGGCATATACCTGTATTGGAGATTTCGACAATAAAGACAACTAACAAACAGGAATTCCCTCAGCAGTAAACGAATAGCGGTTATTGCAATTGCTGGGGACAGGAGATGTTTAGCAACTGTGAGCATGTGAATGAAAGGGCCTTAAGGTATCTCCCTGCATTGGGGATTCAGCGTAAAAAATAAGTCAAGAAATGAAGCAATGGTGGGGGCGCGTGGAAATCTTCGACAGAGTGAACCATGCTATGGCACACTCCAGTTTATTCCCGTCAGCAGGTGCGCATTAAAAAAGCCGCTGGAAACGCTATTCAATAGCGTTTCCAGCGGCTGAATTTGAATACGGAGAGAACGGGACACTCTGAACAGCTTGTCGTAAGTGGCTTTAGACAAAGTGATTATAGCAACAAGTTTATTTCAGGTAATAAGTTACGTTTACTCACCTGTAATCAGCAATATTCACAAATTATCAGGAATGATCAGCATTTTTGGCACACTGTGTCAAAAAAATCTCCACGCCTCGATCACTAATTGATAGGAGGTTTTAGAGATGAACTTTTCACGATCTAACGAACTTGTACCACGGAACGGTCATACCCTGGTCGTAGGAATTCCGGGGCGAATTTCCGGTTGTGCAAACCAGAAAGAACTTAGTCTGGAAGATCAAGTAGATCATGGCAAGCAGGTTGCCCATGAAATGTATGATGGAGAGATAGAGTTCAGGACGATCTCAACCAAGGGTAAAGGTGAACGACTTGACCGTCCAGAACTTCTTGAGATTGAAAACTGGCTCAATTCAGATGAGCTGGATTTATTAATCGTCGAAGATCTTGGTCGTCTGGTACGTGGTCCAGCAGCTCATCGGCTTTGTGGCATCGCGGTCGACCATGGAACCAGAGTCATATCTCCCAATGATTTTATTGATACTAACAATGATAATTGGGAAGACGATGTACTTGATGCATGTAAAGAACATCTGAAGCACAATACGCACACATCTCGTCGGTTGAAACATAAGTTGATGAATCGATTTGAAAAGTACGGAGGCGCCACTCCCTGCCCTATCGCTGGATATATCAAACCTGACAATGCCAAGTCGTACTCAGATTGGTTCAAGGAGGAAGATGCAGCTGTATTCATACGCGAAGGTCTGCAAATTCTTAAACGGACTCTCAATGGCGAAGCCGTTGCGAAATACTTCAATGAAAATGGATTTTCACCAGGCCGCTATTGCAGAAAGGATAAATGGGACGGACGAATGGTATTACGTTTCTATCGTAACTCAATCCTTAAGGGGTTCCCCCAACGTGGAGAAAAGCATTCCATCAAACATCATGAAACCGGAAGGAGAATCTCAGTCCGCAATCCAAATGGTCCCCGTTATCGGGAAGAACCTCATCTGGCCTTCTTCTCTCCTGATGAAATTGATCCGGTTCTCGAAGCGATAGTTGAAAAAAATGCCCATTTTAAACGTAAGAAGAACCAGAATGGTACTGATTCAAGACATCGTGTTCCCAAGAAACGAACCCGGGCTTTTGGCCAGCATGCAACCTGTTTCTATTGCGGTTGTCATTACGTGTGGGGAGGGAACGGCATCACTGATAACCTGATGTGCTCTAATTCCCGCGAGTGGCATTGCTGGAACTCCGTTGGGTTTAATGGGCCAAAAGTCGCACAGAACCTGCTGGAGGTGACCCTGAAAACCCTTTCGTCACTGGATGGAATAGATGCTCAGTATCAGGAGATCCTGCAGCAAGCGCAAGCTGGTGGCCCTGAAAAGCTCCTTGCCCGTGAAAATCAATTAAATCGAGAAGAGGAAGGAATCGCACGTGAACGCGATAAGCTCAAAAAATTGATCAAAGAGATGGATGACATTGATGGTGATTTTCTCTCTGAGATGCTCTCTGATTTAAAGGGTCGAGAAAAACAGTTATTACTTGACCGGAGGGCATTAGTGTACGCGAGATCCCGGCAACTGAATCTTCCGAAATCCACATTAGAGCTCAAAGGGATATTGCAGCAACACCTCGAAGATGTCGATATCCACTCTCATGAATTTGGTGATTTGATCCGGGAGC
>NZ_CAXAVM010000139.1:0-19519 GCF_963972345.1 uncultured Gimesia sp.
GGGAAAAAACAGGCTCATTTTTAGTGAAGAGTCAGAACAAGTGGCTTGTGTTTCAGTGCACAGTAAACTGGTCACGCGCGCGACTCACTTTGGTGCTTATCGCTGTTGGCGCGGCGGTGTCAAGTCGAACATGAGCAGGGGTGTGCAGAGCCTGGTTTCACCAACCGACGCGGAGAACAACACTTCCAGGCTGCTGCGTGTGGCTGTTGTTCATCTAAATCCACTCAATAATTGACAATCGCTGTGTGATCGCTGATGATAAACCATACAATCTTAGTTCCTCAATCTCACCGGGTTCTTTTAGTGAAGAGACTCATCCATGCATCGATTTCTGCTCGCGCTCAGTCTTGTTTTTCTCTCGTACTTCTGCCACAGCCACGCGGTGCAGGCAGCAGAGCAGCGGCCCAATATTCTGTGGATCATCGCTGAAGACATGGGACCCGAACTGGGCTGTTACGGAACGCCCGAAGTCAAAACCCCCACGCTGGATCAGCTGGCTGAGAAAGGGATGTTGTTTCAGAATGCATTCACGGTGACGCCGGTCTGCTCGACCAGTCGTTCTTCCTTCATGACCGGCATGTACGCGATGGCCATTGACGCTCAGAACCATCGTTCGCACCGGGATGGCACAAACCCTCTGCCTGAAGGCGTGCGGGTCATCACTGACTGGTTCCGTTCCGCCGGCTATACGACGGCGAATATTAAAAATCTGACGGACGATAAAAAGTTGGCAAAGTTCTACAAAGGGACCGGCAAGACCGACTGGAATTTCACGTACCCCAAAGGCAAACAGCCTTTTGACCTGAAGGACTGGGACGAATTGAAACAGCATCAGCCGTTCTATGCACAGATCAACTTTTCGGAAACGCATCGAGGCGGCGCGTGGAATACATCTCACGAACACATCGGCTACCAGGCGGATCCTGCCAAAGTTGAGATCCCCCCTTACTATCCTGATCATGCCGTCACGCGAGGGGTCTGGGCGCAGTATTTGAATGCCGTGATGGCAGTCGATAAGAAGGTCGCGTTCATCCTGGATTTGCTGAAGCGGGACAAACTCGACAAGAATACGATTGTAGTTTTTCTGGGCGATCATGGCCGGGCAATGCCACGCGGCAAACAGTGGCCTTACGACAGTGGCCTGCATATCCCGCTGATCATTTACTGGCCCGAAGGAAACTCAGACCTGCCTGTTCCCGCACATTACCAGCGGGGTCAAAAAAGCGAGCAGTTGATTTCTTCGATTGATTTGAGCGCCACCTCTTTAGCGGTCGCCGGCATCACGAAGCCGAAAAAAATGCAGGGACAGGTCTTCCTGGGCGCACAGGCCGAGCCGCCGCGCGAGTATCTGTTTGGCGGACGCGATCGAGGCGATGAAACGGTGTTCCACATCCGCACGGTACGGGACAAGCAGTATCGTTACCTGCGGAACAAGTACCCCGAACGTCCGTTCCTGCAGATCAATCGCTACAAGGAGAAGTCATACCCGATAATCGGGCTCTTAAGAGACTTGCACAGCAGAGGAGAACTGACCGGGCCGCCTCTCAAGCTGATGGCGGAGACTCGACCGGAAGAAGAGCTGTATGATTTAGAACAGGATCCCTGGGAGACAAATAACCTGGCAGATTCCCCGGCGCACCAGCAGACAAAGCAGCGACTGGCATCTGCTTTGAATACCTGGATGGAAGAAATCGATGACAAAGGCCGTATTCCGGAAGATCCCTCGATTCCTGAATTCTGGGACGAACGGGCAATTCGCGTCTATTCAGAGAATCTCAAGAACCGTCCCGAAGACTGGTTCCTGAGAGACGCGGCGCTGGGGCCTTATAAGATTGAGAAGAAAAAAGACGACTAACCGGGAACAACGAAGCTAAAAAATCACTCATTCAATCACAACAAATCTTCCCATTGTCTGGCACCATGCAGTACACGAAGTACCTGAATTCCCTTCTCAATGGGTTCATAGAAAATCAGATAGTTGCCGATGGGAAAACAGCGAAGGTCCTTGCGATACTGTTCCTGCTTTTCTCCTATTCCCGGATGAGCAGCCAGTTGCTTCAGCACTTCGTTTATTCGGAAAACAAGTTGATCGGCGGCACCTGTATTATGAGTGGCAATATACTCCCAGATACTCAAGACATCTTCATTCGCCTGCCGAGTACGAAGGATACGAGGCATTACTCAGACTTTGCTGCGTGGCGGAGGTGTGCTTCTTTGAGAATGGATTCCACATTCCACTCAGCTACCTGGCCTGCGTCTGCTTCATCAAAACCGATCTGTAATTCCCGACGTAATTCGTCGTCCATCCACTGCCTGAAATTTTCTTGAGGGATTAACAGATACGTCTTTTGTGTCTGATCGTCTTCTATTTTGAGAGGGCGATCAGGCTGCTGGTTCAATGCCTGCCGCATTTCTTCAGTAATTTTAGGAGCCATACACGAGTCTCATGCAGTATAAGAAACCAAAATGAAATGTCTCTGGACGCAGAAAAACGTTGGGTCCAGCTCTCATAAAATTATATCACTGTTAATCCACATGATCTATCTATTTTTTCAGGCACGTAAAATTTGAAATCAAAAGATACTTCTTCACAACTTGCTGAAATACGTGGATCAAAATAGAAAAAACCTCAGGAAGCGCAGGACCTCCTGAGGTTTTATATTGAATTGCACTGACATGATCACGTATTACGCGTAAGTCAGATAGCCTTTTGATTCGAGGAAGGCGACGACTTCGTCTGCGAGGTCATCAATGCCTTTGCCATCGGAATCCAGAACCAGTTCCGCTTTTTCCGGTTCTTCATAAGGAGCGTCGATACCAGTGAAACCTTTGATTTCGCCAGCACGGGCTTTCTTGTAGAGTCCCTTGGGATCGCGGCCTTCGCAGGTTTCCAGGGAAGCCTTCACGTAGACTTCGATGAATTCGCCATCACCCAGAATTTCACGAACCTGATCGCGGTCTTCCCGGTAAGGAGAGATGAAGGCAGTCATCACCAGAGTACCGGCGTCGGTGTAGAGTTTGGAAACTTCACCGATGCGGCGGATGTTTTCGGTACGGTCTTCGGGAGAGAAGCCAAGGTTCTTGTTCAAACCCATGCGGATGTTGTCGCCATCCAGAACAAACGTATGCTTGCCCATTTCGAACAGTTTGTGATCAACGGTATTGGCGATCGTACTTTTGCCGGATCCACTCAGGCCGGTAAACCACAGGACAGCGCCCTTGTGTCCGTTCTGTTTGCAGCGTTCTTCTTTAGTTACACGGTGATCATGCCAGGTCACGTTAGTGGCTTTTTGCTCGGCCATCGAGGAATTTCTCCTTACTCATTAAAAAATATCTGTGGAAACGAAATCTATCTTTAAAGCCGGAACGGAGGCAATTTCGTGGGCCTCTGTGGCTGTTCGGATTCAAATCTCCGGGGGGATACCGGGGCGTTCCAGGGAATGCACGCGGGTTCCAGCAGTGAAAATCGAGCTGGAATCGGGTATCCTGAATGCGTATTGGCACGATCCTAGAGAAACTGCACTCTTGATGGAAGCCCACTGATTGGGATTTTCTATGAACATTCTCGTTCCGGGCTACTGGAACTGCGGTTTTTCAGCTGTTAGAGTACGCGCAGGGGATAAGTTGCGGGAAGAAATCAATCACCGACTGGTGAGAATCTGCCTGCATTTTCATTCCCCGCTGGTGATGGATCATATACTTAAACTGTTAATATCATACACATTACGCACTAAACCATCGAATTCAGAAAAACAGGAACCATGTCCGACAAGGTCTTAAAACTCGGTATTCCCGCGGGAAGTTTACAGGAATCGACGGCTGAACTCTTCAAACGAGCCGGCTATGTCATCAAATTTTCATCCCGTTCCTACTACCCGACGATTGATGATGACGAAATCGAGTGCCTGCTGATCCGGGCACAGGAGATGGCCCGCTATGTCGATCAGGGAATCCTGGATGCAGGGATTACCGGCTACGACTGGATCCTGGAAACCAACGCCGACGTACAGGAAATCTGCGAGCTGCAGTTCTCCAAAGTCAGCCGTCGCCCGGTCCGCTGGGTACTCTGTGTGCCGGAAGATTCGCCCATCAAGTCCGTCAAAGACCTGGAAGGTAAACGCATTGCCACCGAGGTGGTCGGCATGACAGAGCGCTACCTGGAACAGCATGGCGTCAAAGCCAATGTGGAATTTTCCTGGGGTGCAACCGAAGTCAAACCTCCCAAACTGGCTGATGCGATTGTCGAAGTGACCGAAACCGGTTCTTCACTGCGGGCCAATAATCTGCGGATCGTCGAAGAGCTGATGCAGAGCACAACCCGGTTCATCGCCAACAAACAGGCGTATGAAGATCCCTGGAAACGCGAGAAGCTGGAGAACATCGCGATGATGCTGGAATCCTGTCTGGCTGCGGAAGGCAAAGTCTGCGTGATGATGAATGTGGTCCGCACCGATCTGGAGAAAGTGCTCAATCTGCTCCCCGCATTGCAGAAGCCAACGGTTTCTTCCCTGTCCGATCCGGACTGGGTCGCCATCAGTACGATCATGCAAGAATCGGTGGTCCGCACTATCGTTCCCAAACTGAAAGCAGCCGGCGCGTGTGGCATTGTGGAATACCAGATTTCCAAAATCATCGACTGACGATAAAGCGGTGAGTCAGTAACCCGTCCGCTTTCTTTGCGGGATTGAATTGGATGAAGATCTGCGTCTTAAAACTCGGAGGCAGCCTGTTCGATCTTCCCGATTTGAAAGACAGGCTCTCTGAGTTCCTGGGACAACTGACCGACTGCAGACCGCTGCTGATCTGTGGGGGAGGCAGGTCCGCCGACCTGGTACGTCACTGGGATGCCCTTCATCAACTCGATGCCACCACCGCTCACTGGCTGGCCATTGCAGCGATGAAGTTGAATGAACGACTGCTGTGTCAGCTGCTACCGGACGCCTGTAGTGTTTCAAATCAGCAGGCTGCCGAACAGGTCTGGCAGCAGCATCAGATACCCATCCTCTGCGCAGAAGATTATCTGCGACAGACGATCTCGAAGGACTTCAAGCCGTTACCCGCTGCCTGGGAAGTGACCAGTGATTCCATCGCGGCCTGGGTGACATTGACCTGGCCGGCAGATGAGCTGATTTTATTGAAATCGAAAGATCTACCCGCTGACTCAACAGTCGCGTCACTGGCAGCTGCGGAAGCCGTGGATGCTTATCTGGCGGTACTCGCCGATCAACTGCCTGCTTTGCGCTGGTGCAATCTGCGAACAGATCAATTGCCGGTCGCAGTAACCACGGTAATCAGAGGCAGCAGTTTCCAGAGTATCAACGCCACGGGGCCGGCATAAAGCGGACTGTCCAGCAGATCGAGCAGGCCACCAAATCCAGGCAGGAGTTCTGCGGAGTCCTTTTTCCCGACGTCCCGTTTAATGAGCGATTCACACAGGTCACCGACGAGGCCCACCAGGCCAATGATCGCACCAAACAGAATGGCCCAGTACCAGCTGCTGCCGGTCCAGAGAGGATTAAACAGCGCAGGCGTGAATTGAAACCAGAGCAGTGAACCGAGGGCGGCTCCGAAAATCGCGCCGTAGGCACCCACCCAGGTTTTGCCGGGACTGAGACGCGGGACCAGTTTTTTCCTGCCCCATAAACGACCGAAAGTGTAGCCGCCAATGTCTCCCATTTTCGCGCTGATGATAAGAGAACCTAATGCCAGGTAACCGGTCTCGGGTCCTGCCACCCAGCGAAGTTGAGCCAGCAGCGCCAGCAGAAAGCCCACATACGAGACAGTAAGGATTTCCGCGCCCATCGTTTCCACGCTTCGCCCGGGCTCCTGAAAGAGAATGGTACTTTTCAGAAAGATCAACAGAATGGAAACCGAAAAGCCAATCGACATCAAAGCCAGTGAGCTTTCCTGTGCGCTGCCTGGATCGGCTTGACTGAAGTAGGGCAGCCAGGCCAGGGTGCAGATCAATAATGAAAGCAGACTGGTGATTGCGAATCCGGGTTTCAGATTCCGCACGGCTAACAGCTGTGTCAGTTCCCAGCAGCCGCGAAAAATAATCAGGCAACACAAGCCATACAGAATCGGAGCAGAACTTCCCGCGCGTTGATCCAGATAAAACAGACCAGCCAGGAATGGTATCAGGATCACAGAGACGAGTAACCGCCAGCCCAGCATGCTGCGTTTATCCTTTCAAACCACCAAAGCGGCGGTCGCGGGCGGCAAAGTCGCGCAGTGCCTGCCAGTAGTCTGTGATATTGAAGTCGGGCCAGTAAGTTTCGGTCACCCACAACTCGGCGTAACTGATCTGCCATAACAGAAAGTTGCTGACCCGCATTTCTCCCGCCGTGCGAATGACCAGATCAGGGTCGGGCATGCCTGCCGTGTAAAGATGCGCGGAGATCACTTCTTCGTTAATCTCTTCCTGCTTCAGGTTTCCCTGTTCCACTTCAGCGACAATTGACTGGACGGCGTCCACAATTTCAGATCGACTGCCATAGTTCAATGCCAGGCAAAGCTGCATCCCGGTATTGTCCTGGCTCTCGCGAATCGTTTTATCGACTTCTGCCAGCACATCGCGGGGCAGATCATCACGACGGCCGATCGTGGTGAAGCGGATATTCTGCCGCATGATTTCTTCGCGTTCGCCGATCACAAACTTTTTCAACAGCTGCATCAGCAGGTTGAGTTCCAGCGCTGGCCGCTTCCAGTTTTCACTGCTGAGACAATACAGTGTGAGTTGTTCAATGCGCAGGCGTGTGGATTCTTCCACAACCGTGCGCACACTGTTCACGCCCTGGCGATGTCCCTCGATGCGGGGAAACCCTCGTCGAGAAGCCCAGCGACCATTGCCATCCATGATAATCGCGATGTGACGTGGCAGTTGCTGTGACTCCAGCCCCAGCGACTCCCCATCCTGTTCCGATATGGCGGGCACAATCAGCCTCACAGTGAATTGATAACAAAAGAATCGACGTTTCGCTGACTTAACAACCAGCGTACACAGAACCTGGTTCTGACACGCCTATTGTGAGAAATTTCGGCTCAAACGCCAAGGCTGCGCTGCTGGAAAGCACAGCTTCTTAAGAGAAAGAAAGCGAACCTGATATTCAGGACAGGCGCTTCTGAAGAAACTCTGATCAGAAACTCAGCTGAAGAGGGGCTTAACCACCGATTTCCAGGGACTCTAATTCTTCAGAGTGGTCCAGGTACACCGTTTCCTCCCAATAGGCAGGTTCCGCTCCCGGTGTCTCAATGGACAGTTTGACGCGATCCTCACATACTTCAAGTACTTTAACAACGGTATGTTCCCCAATGAGGATACTCTCATTCGCACCACGAGAGATAATATGCATTCGCTGGCCTCAAAGATATTTCAGAATTGAATCTGTGAATTGTGAATAGTTATTGTGAAGCACATTCTGACGAACTCGAATCAGAAGGACAAGCTGAAAGTAAACAAAAATTGAAACGATTTTTAATGAGGTTTCTTTTCTCTGAATCTCACTTGACAAAATTCATTTCGTCGTATCTGACAAATAAGTTACGATTTTTATTTCGCATTCACATGACGAGTGAGACGCCTCCCGTATCCTGAAACTGCATGTCATTCTGTCGCAGATTTATTGTTCTGATTTTGTGATGAACTTCATCGAAACATCACACACAGCGTTCTCATTTTTTTCCTTCCGCGCGCTTGCGACGAAAGAATTCCTGGAGAATGCCGCGGCACTCTTCCTGCATCACGCCGCTGATGACGGTGCTCTGATGATTCAACCGGGGATCGCTGGTAATCTGAAACAGCGAGTGACAGGCGCCTGCTTTTTCATCGCGGGTTCCATAAATCACCAGCGGCAGGCGTGACTGAACGATGGCCCCGGCACACATCGGACAGGGCTCCAGGGTCACATACAGCACACAGTCCGACAGGCGCCAGGTTCCCAGTGATTCTGCTGCCTGCGTGATGGCAATCATTTCCGCATGCGCTGTGGGATCGCTCAGCATTTCGCGCTGATTATGCGCGGCGGCGATGATTCGATCCTGGTGCACTATGACGGCACCGACGGGAACTTCATCTTCTTCAAAAGCAGCACGCGCTTCATCAAAGGCAAACCGCATCCAGCGCGTATGCATCTGCAACAGGTCGCGGTCGCCGGGAGAGATTCCAGAGTCATCAGGTCGATCAATCATTTCGCTACATTTCTACCAGAGAAAGAAAGGGCTTCTCTGCACAACATAATCCAGAACCGGCAGGAAATAAAGTCGCTGCTGCCAGCTTCCCTTCTGAAACCTGCAAACCGTGGATTCCCGCTCGGATTCTTTTCACGAATTACAGCGACCCGTTTGTGATTCCGCAGTTCACTCGCTTAGAATATAAAGACTGTCTTTTCTTATACGATCTCCCCTGCCCTGTAACAAGGTGATGACACATGCGTGGAACCCTGATCTGTCTCTCAACGCTGCTCGTTCTGGGATATCTGCTGTTTTCTTCTGAAAACACGAAATCACAAACCGGTCCCAATCCTGTTCAACCCGTGCTGGTCACGACCGTCAAATCGTTTGGCGCAACAGGAGACGGGAAAACAGATGACTCAGCCGCCCTTCAGCGTGCCGTCGATTCCAAAATCGGTCAGATCCGATTTCCTAAAGGCGTTTACCGGATCACAAAAACAATCAACGTGGATCTGGATCAGTTGGGTCCGACGTCGCTCAGTTCGGATGGCACCGCCACCATCATCATGGCAGGCGCGGGACCTGCGTTTCGCTTTATCGGCACACACGAAGGAACCGCCAGCCCGGATACGGTCAAAGAAAATGTCTGGCGCAATCAGCGTTCGCCTATGGTGGATGGCCTGGAGATTGTCGGCGATCACCCGGAAGCCTGTGGCGTCGAAGCGACCGGTACGATGCAGATCACGCTCACGCGGCTCACCATCCGCCGCACGCTGCATGCGATTCATTTTATCAAACGCAACCGCAATGTGATTGTTTCCAACTGCCACCTGTATGAAAACAGGGGAGCTGGCGTATTTTATGATCACGTCAGTATTCATCAGTCAAATATTGTGGGATGTCACATCTCTTACAATGCCGGCGGCGGAGTGGTCGTGCGCAAAGGAGATATCCGGAACATTCAGATCGGGACCTGTGATATCGAAGGAAACATGGGTGACAAAGATTCGGAACCCACGGCGAATGTACTCATTGATTCTGAAAAAGCAATGGTCGGTGAAATTGCCATCGTGGGCTGTACGATTCAACACGATCATTTTGCCCCGGGCTCGGCGAACATTCGTATTAATGAAAACGCACACATCCGCCCGCATTCCAGCGAACATCGAGACGGCAACATCACGATCGCCGACAACGTGCTGTCAGACGTGCAGACCAATATTGAAATCACCAGCGCGCGGGGCGTCACGGTTACCGGGAATACCATGTGGAAAGGATACACCCATAACATTCGCATCCACGACTGCAACAATATTCTGATTTCCAACAACGTACTCGACCGCAATCCCCGCTATCACTATAAAGATGGCGCGACCGCCCAGGTCGGCATGCTGTTTACAGACTGCGATGGAATTACCGTCAGCGGCAATCTGATTAATGGCACGGGTGACCAGACACCGGCTGTGGAAATTCGCGATTCCCGGCGGATGAATCTGACGAACTGCACTATCCTCGATTATTCTACCGTGGGACTCTTGCTAAAAAATGTGACCGACAGCCGCGTTTCAGACTGTCTGATCCGTACCGATCTGCCGGACAGTCAAAACGCGCAGGCGATCCAGATCGTCGGCGGCAAAGATAACCAGATCATCGATAACCTGCTCAAAGAGTAATCAGCAAGTCATTGCATCATTTGAATTCAGACGTCCCTGACCGCATCAGAAATCGATGATCCGTACAATCGCAAACGGTTTGACACAGGTCAGGGTGATGCTATCATAAACGATCGCTCTATAGAATTACATGGTCCCGAGACGAATGGGAGTTCTCAGGTCATTTAATTTATTGTCCAGTCGCTCGAGGAGCCTTTTCATGTCCGGCCTGTCACGTCGTCACTTTCTGAAAAAATCCGTCTTTGGTGGGCTCTTCATGGGGCTGAGTGCCAAAAGCTATCGCTCCACTTTTGCTGCCGTCCCTCCCAGCGAACGCGTGCGGATCGGCATGATCGGTGTCGGCAATCAGGGTGGCCCGCGGAACAACATGAAGTACTTCCTCAACAACATCGAAGCACTTTGCGATCTCGATCAGAACTACCTCGCGGAAGCAGACGCCTTCCTGAAGAAAAATGCCAACAAGTCGGCAATGATGTCAGATGATTATCGACGACTGCTCGATTCCAAAGACCTCGACGCCGTCGTCGTCACGGTTCCCGACCAGTGGCATGCCAAGATGACCGTCGAAGCATGTCGCGCCGGCAAAGACGTCTATTGTGAAAAACCGCTGACACTCGTTGTGGACGAAGGCCCCGTCATGATTGATGAGGCTCGAAAACACAAGCGGGTCGTTCAGACAGGCACCATGCAGCGCAGCGGAAAGGAATTCATTTTGGCAACGCAACTGGTACAGTCAGGTCTGCTGGGCAAGATCCATACCGTGAACGTCACACTGCCCGGCCCCAACTGGATCGCACGCGCCGGCAAACCGGTTCCCGACAGTGCACCTCCCCAGGGCTTCGACTTTGACCGCTGGCTCGGACCGGCACCAGAACGACCCTACAACAAAAATCGCGTGCACTACCTGTTCCGTTTCTTCTGGGATTACAGTGGCGGCCAGCAGACCAACTTTGGTGCTCACCATCTGGACATCGCTCAATGGGGACTCGGAATGGATGAAAGTGGCCCCGTCAGCGCGGAAGGCTCTGCCGTGTTTAATCCCGATGGCTGGTACGAAACACCCGACTCAACCAATATTAAATACACTTATGACAACGGCGTCGTGCTGAATTGTCGACAGGTTCCCGGCATCGCGAGTAAAAAACAGGGAACCGAGTTCGTCGGAGACAAGGGGAGCCTGTTCGTCTATCGCGGTGGCATCATTGCCAATCCGCCCGAGCTGTTAAAATCAGTCGATGTGCCCAGGATTGTGAACCGGGATGCGAACGTCGCACACGTCGACAATTTTCTGGACTGCATCAAGACCCGCAAGAAGCCGGTTGCCGACATCAGCATCGGACACCGCTCCGCAACGGTTTGCCACCTCGGTAATATTGCCGTGCGGACGGGTAAGAAAATCCAATGGGATCCGCAACAGGAAACCATTGTGGGTGATGCCGAAGCCACCAAATGGCTCTCGAAAGAATATCGCAAACCATACGAACTGGCGTAAGCCGGTACATTCGGCAGTATTCGATTCCGCGGTATCGATCTTTTGGTAAATGGCTTTCGAATGGTTTCACTGTTGCCTGCGGGAGAGCGAATCGGATTCGCATCTCGCCAGGCAGACCGACACATGGATCGGCCCCTGCCGCGGGGCAGATCGGTAACGTGAAACTTAATTGTGCGTTTTCTCTGACAGTTTCCTGTTGTCTGCGACAACCCCGGATTGCATCCGGGGGCCCCCATTGTCTGCTCTTGTGTCTTTTCGTGTTTTTCGCGATAGAAAAATCAATTGCGAAGGTTTCATTTGTTTCCTTTGCAGGGTGATACCAATCCGAACATCGCCAGGCGGGTCGACACATGGGTCGACCTCTACGTTGAGCAGGTTAGCTTACCCGGAAACTGGATTCGCTTTCTCTATACTTATCTATTAACAAAACGCGGCAGTTGAGAGAGAAATTTCACACACTCGCAATTTTCTTAACTTTCTTCAGTAGCCACCTGATTTTGATTCTGCTTACAATGAGGAAAACGTTCCTTCTGTTTTCCTACCTGATCAAGATCGAGTTTTTGCCATGAAGATACGTCTCCTGTTATTCAAAGCTGTCCCACTTTGCGTTCTGATTCTGACAGCAACTCACATCCACGCGGCTGAGACGCCGCAGGTCAAAGTCGGTTTTGCGGAACGTGACATTACGCCGGAAATCGGCATGGAACAGCCGGGCGGTTATGGTAAATCGTTTCATCGAAGCTTTCACGATCCCTGTAAAACACGGGCAGCTGTCTTTGATAATGGCACGAACGTTGTTGCGGTCGTGAGCCTGGATGCGCTCCTCATTCGACGCGTCACGGTTGAAGAAATCCGCAAACGCGTGGAAGCGAAATGCAAAATTCCCGCGAGTTCAATTCTGCTGCATGCCACGCATTCCCATTCCTCGGGACCGACGGGCATGATTCTTCCGGGCGAATTTGATCACGCTTCCGAATTCGTGCAGGAACTGGCTTATGTCAAATCCTCCAATGCGGACGCCGCCTACCTGGAGACAGTCGTTGACCAGTCAGTTGAAGCGATCTGTGAAGCCTACCAGAAACGGAGTGCATCCGAGTGTGGCGCCGGTGTGGGCATTGAGGAACAGGTCGCCTTTAACCGCCGGTTCCTGATGCGGAACGGCATCACCTACACTCATCCACGCCCCGGCAATCCGGATATTGTCAAACCGGCAGGTCCGGTCGATCCCGAAGTCGGCGTGATCGGTGTCTGGGACGAACAGGGGAATCTGAAAGGTTGTCTGGTCAACTTCGTCTGTCATGCAACGACCAACCCGGGTGGTATCTCGGCGAATTACATTTATTATGTCGAACAGGTGATTCGCGGTTTCTTTGGAAAAGATACGGTCGTGGTTTTCCTGGCGGGGGCCTCGGGAGATGTCACGCAGGTCGATAACCTTTCAAAATATCAGCGTCGTCCCAGTGAAGATTCATCACGGTTTGTCGGCGGTCGCGTAGGAGCGGAAGCGGTTAAGGTTCTGCTCTCGATGCCGCGCGGCAACTTTGAGACCATCGCCAGCAAAACGAAAATGCTGAAGATTCCCCGTCGCAAACCGAGCAAAGAACATCTGGAAGAAGCGCTGGAACAGGTGAAAGCAGGACCGGGCAAAGCGGGAGCCACCAACTGGATCTTCGCCAAAGAGACGCTGCTGCTGGAAGCCCGCCTGGAAAAAGAGCCCGTGGCCGACGTCGAAGTGCAGGCCGTCCAGTTAGGGCCCGTGGTTCTGTTAACCGACCCTGCAGAATTCTTCTGTCAGCTCGGCCTGGACATCAAGGAGGGCAGCCCCTTCCCGATCACGTTCCCGGTTTCACTGGCAAACGGCTGTGTCGGATACGTGCCCACGAAAGAAGCGTTCGATAAAAACGGAGGGGGTTACGAAACCCGGCTCTCCAGCTACAGCAACCTCGAAATCACCGCTGGCCCGCAGATGGTCGACGCGGCAGTCGAACTTTCCAAACAGCTGACTCCCGACAAACTGGCTGAGCGGCCTGCTGCTCCCGCGTTCAACAACAATCCCTGGGAATACGGGAACCTGCCGCCTCAGGTGGATTGAACCGTTAAATAGTCCGAGAGAAGTGAGCAACCTGTTTTCGAAATGGTATGCAGAGAGAAGTGAGACTAATTTTCAACGATCCGTCAGGAGCGCTTCGCATTTAACCGGAGCGTCTCTCAATCTATGATACTCGTTCCAAATGGTACTGGAGACGCTACGCTAAAACGGGACACAGTCTAGAAGCTGATTCCGGAGCGAAGCAGGAGTGTGTTATCAATCTTGATGTCGGGCACACTGTTGTCAAATTCAAACTTGCGGCCGAAGACGTAGCCGATCTCTGCATTGATGGTCGTGCCACTGGAACCGAAGGTTCCCGGCTTTTTGGGGGGAGTGGCTTCCCATCCCAAGACAAAGCGAAACTCGCGATAGTTGAGACGCTCTCCCAGTCCATTGGCGCGTCGGTAGGCCCATGTGCCTCCCGAGAATCCGCCGCCAACATAGGCCCAGTGCTGACGCGACTCTGACTCGGACACGAGCAGAGAGATTCTTGGATTGGGCAGCATTAAATCGACTTTGAGTGAAGGTCGCGGCTGCCAGATCGCTCCCAGGACCGGCAACACCGGAAGATCACTTTGACCGGTGGCGAGCGCCCCAAACGCAAAATTCCAGGTCTCATTGGGACGATACATGGCAAACATGCCGCCTCGGATCTGCCAGGCAGTACTGCCGGTATAATCCATGTCCGACGCGAATGCCCCATTCAGCATATAACGGGCCATCCATTTTTCATTGATCGGGCGCATCCAAGACATGCCGAACGAAAATTCATTCAGACTCTGGGGCAAATCCAGAGCGGCGGGAGCGTCGATCTGCGTGAACGAATAACCGAAATTGAGAAACGGAGGCGGGGGTCCGAAAATCGGGTAGACGGGTATCTTCATCGACAAGTCATAAGAACTGATTCCCACTCCACCCACCTCTGGTTCCCATTCGGCTGAGCTGTCAAACCGCGGTCTCATGAGAGATTTGAAATCTAGTGGTCGCTCTGGAGAGGAAGGTTGATCGCTCTCTGCCTCAAATGGTTCTTCCGTCGGTGGTAGGACCTCATCCAGGGGAAGGCCATCTTCCACCCGCAGGCTGCGATCAAGGGGCAGGAATCCCGCCAGTACGGTTTCCGAAGGTTCTGAAGCGTCGGCATATCCCGGCGTTTCAGTCTGCGCATAGAGATACGGTTGGATACTGAAAGCAAATCCGAAAAGTGAGCAGATTAAAAAGAGTCGTAACAATAACATCAGTCGTCCATGACATCAGTTTAGACTGTGTCCAGTTTTATTGTAGCGTCTCCAAGTCGATTTGGACGGAGTATCATAGATCGAGAGACGCTATGGTTAATTGTAATGCGATCCAGAACGAGAGGAGAATACAATAAGCTGGGAGAGAGGGTTCCGCATGAGTGATCCAAACTCGCATGTTATAGTACGGGACAGGATTTTGATCGATAAATTATTTCATTTTGTCATATTTACAATAAAACCCGGCTTTCTCGTTTAGCAGACTCACTTCTGAATTTGCTGCAGCGGGCTTTTTTACCGCCACGAAATGCACGAAAGACACGAAAGTAAAAGTGGGTGGTGGCAGTGTAATAAACCGAAGAGCGTTCTCAATTAGCCGCAGAGCGTTAGCTCCGGTTGTCTCCCGACCTGCAGAAACCGCGTCTCACGCTGAACGGCTCATGAGAAAGACAGGGTGCCCCCGGATGTAATCCGGGGTTGTCGCAGACAACAGGAAACTGTCAGTGAAATCGTACATCCAGGTTCCAGGTCACCAACCTGCTACGGTAGGGGCGGTACCCATGTGTCCGCCCGCCTGGCGAGGGAGAAACCCGTTTCACCCCGGAATGGGAACCGATGAAACACTTGAAATGAAATTTTCTACCACGAAAAGACACGAAACCACACGAAACGTTCATTCGCCGACATAGAAAAACTGCACGGCGTCGGCAATCACGTATTTGCCATCAGTGCCGTCGTTGGAAATTTTCACCCAGCCTGATTTGCCCTGATCGAAACGGAAAGTGCCCAGACTGCGAAACAGTTTGTTGTGTGCGGGGATCTGCTGCTGGTTGATGCGGATCGTTTTTTCACCCTCGGCGTGGTGAATCGTCACCGGAGTATTGGTCGATCTGCGGATGTTGTAACAGTGTGAGAGCCGAACTTCGTAGCGGCCGGCCTTTGGCAGATCGGGGGTGAAGATCACCGCTTTCTCCCCCTTCCCTTTTTTCTGATCGTGCAGATAGCCGAGCCCGACGTAGGGGGGCGTGTGTGTAGAATACTGCCAGACGCCGATGAGCTTTGCCTGGGTTTCATCGACGACGATGCCTTTCAGCTTCGTCGGATCGGCCACGATGAAAGGCACGAGTTCCGGCTTATCGACTTCGCCGGGAGCGTGGGTGTTCGCGACCGCGTCGGGGTGGGGCTTTAATTTTGGCTCCACTGCAGAAACGGGGAGCATTCCCATTAACATCAAGAACAAAAGTACTGTTGCCGGAATCGCTTTCATGAATCCTGTTTCTTACCAATGGCCTGGACGACAGCACCAATGCCGGTGTGATTGGAACCTTCAATGATTACGTGTTCCAGTTCTTCCAGATGGCTGAAAGCCAGCCCGGAGACTTCTTCCAGCAGTCGAGTTTTTGACATCATTGATTCTACATCGGGAGGACCACCTGTGCCATATTCTAACTGCTGGGGAGTGTAGGCTTCCAGCAGAAAAACGCCTTCCGTTTTCAGCCCCGCGGCAATTTGAGAGTGAATTCGTTTCCGGATCTCCTGGGGAACATGACAGAAGATGGATACGATGCCATCCCACCGGTTTTCGCCGAGATCATAGTTTGCCAGATCGGCATGGATAATTTCGATTGAGGTCTGATGTTTCCCTGCCAGACGCCGTGCTTTCTGTAAACCGATTTCAGAAGCATCGACGGCAGTCACGCTGTATCCCTGCCGGGCCAGGAAGACGGCATTCCGGCCCTCTCCTTCCGCCAGACAGAGAATTTTGCCTTTGGGTAAGCAGTCAATATGTTCCTGCAAAAAAGTATTTGGTTCTTCTCCATAAACGTAATGCGCGGCGCTGTATTTTTCATCCCACATCGTTTCTCTCCTGTTTTCAGACCGGAAATTCGCTGGAATCATAACACGAACCCCGGACAGGCCAATGGGAGAAACGATCAGAGTAAGCTGAAAGACAGCCCGCACAGACAGAGAACCTGATCGCGGCGCAGCAACTTTTCGCGAACATCAACCAGACATTTTGAAAACTGACAAGGGAAGCGTCAGATATATTCCAGCATTACACGCATCAGGCAGTCGGCATCAGCACCTGGGGTTCGGGTTTGGCTTCGGGAGTTTCTTCGGCCAGTACGGTATCGCAGAAGAACATCAGCAGTTGTTTGAAGTCTTCGTTCTCGACGTTTTCTGCCAGTTCCTCGGCACGAGCCCGTGATTTATCGACCAGGGCTTCGGCTTTGGTGAAGACGTCGCAGTCCTGATAGATCTCACGCAGACGGTCGATGCGGGCCCCATCGCTGGAGTGCCCCTGCAGAATGTCTTTGAGGTCCGCTTTCTGCTGATCGTCGGCGGTCTGAAGTGCCAGCGCCAGCAGCAGCGTCGGTCGCATGGCCAGCGCGTCCTGTCCGGAGATCAGTTTGTTGTTGTCGTCTCCCTGCCAGTCTTTGAGGTCATTCAGAATCTGAAAACCGACGCCAATGTGACGCGAGAACGAGGAGATCAAAGCTTCATACTTGCCCACCGAACCGGTCATGCGAATGCCGGCGTACAGGGCCGCTTCGAAAGCAGGTGAGGTTTTGAGAGCATAAATCTGCAAGGCGTCCAGTGGTGCCAGTTCAAAGGTCTCACTTTCCTGCCAGGCCATTTCGGCCCCCTGCCCTTCACAGAGTTTGATATGGGCGGCGGACATTTTTTCGATCAGGTCGGAGGCGGCTTCCGCTCCGATATCTGCCCGCGCTTCATTGAGCAGGCGATAGCCGATGCCAATCAGGTAGTCGCCGATGTTAATGGCCATGCCCGTGCCATGCTGACGATGCAGGGTTTCGCGACCGTAACGGTACTGGTCATCGTCTTCGATGTCATCGTGAATCAGCGAAGCCTTGTGGAAAACTTCAATGGCCATGGCGGCTTTCTGCACACCCAGCGGATAGGTGGTCTCTGCAGTTTCATCAGACTGCTGAGCCTTGATGAGGGCATCGTAGGCGGCCAGTGTGATAAAAGGACGGAAGCGTTTTCCGCCATGCTTGAGCCAGTCGTAAGAGATGGCTTCGGTTTTACCCAGGGGAGTCCGGGCGGCAGCTTCTGTTTTGGTACGGAGCGGAGGCAGAATCTGATCGAAGTTATCTTCAAAGAGTGCATTCGCGGCCCGCATGGTAGGCAGATAGCTGCGGGTCAGCGGCTGATCCAGCGGACGGTACTCTTCCAGAACTTCCCAGATCCAGGGTTCGTCCATCTTGGTATTTTTGCAGTCGCCGGAATGCAGGGGAACCGCGTAAGAGGGAACGCCGGCGATCAACACTTTATCGATCGACTTTTCCAGGACGTTCAGGCAGGCAACTCCCAGGATGCCATCCACGTAACCGCCGACAATGATTTTGAGGACGACGGGAGAGCCTTCGGCAACGAGGACTTTGTAACCCAGTTGTTCTGCCCTGACTTTGTAGTCGGCAATCGAACAGGCGCCGCATTTTTCACAGTCGAGGCCGAACTCATCGTATTCCGCGGGACAGCCTTCGGCGTGTTTCAGGCAGTGTGGAAGTAACAGCAGGCGGCGCTCGAAAGGAATTGCCAGGAACTGTCGTTTCCAGAAAAAATTCCCGATCAGAACCATCATGAAGCCCAGAAACTTTTCGGGCTGATTCATCTGCTCCAGTAATTCGCGCGACCAGGCTTCCAGCGCTGATTTATTGAAGGGATTGGCACAGTCGAGCTTCTCGACGAACTTTTCCGCTTCGGCCTTCATTTCTTCGCGCAGCGCAGAGGTTTCCGGTACCGCTTTGAGATGGCTGGTACTCTGGCGTTTTCTTTTGACCGGTTTTTTGTCTTCGGAAGAGTGTACTTCAGCTTTGCTTGAGCCGGGTACAATTTTGTCTTCAGAACTTTGCTGGTCTAAAGGTGCAATGGACACGGAACACTCCTCTATGGTTAATAACTCAATCGAGCGATTGTTGAAGGATTGAATTCAAATTGGTTTGGAAACGGGAGGGATCTACTTTTCCTTGACGCTCATTATAGGGTAATCCTCCTCCTCAAGCGACAATCTTAAATTGCCATCCACAGATTTTTTCAAAACGGTTTCCGCACGATGCAGCGCCGCAACGGTAAAGATAATTGGATAAAGTTGTTCGAAATACCAGAGTTTGGCGAAGTAAAAGCCAATGGGCGTTGTTTCTGTATAGGTCCCGGTCTCCACCGATTCCAGCAGCCAGTGCAGCCCCTGGGCCACCACAGGTTCCTCCGGGCTTAACCCCAGCGCCAGCAGCGTATCGACGGCCAGAGCCGTTTCTTCCACGCTGGAGGGAGCCCCCGTGGCACCGCCCCAGCCTCCATCGAGGTTCTGGACCGATTTCAGAAACAGGATACCCTGCTCTGCCTGACTCGAAGCGCGTTCTGCTTCACTGGCATAGGCAGCCAGGACCCGCGCCGTTCCATAAACCGGATTTTCGTCATTGTCGATATGTTGATTTCCGAACCAGAGCGGGAGCCACGAACCATCGGGCCGCTGGACTGTCGCCAGATACTGGAAGCAGCGCCTGATGGCGCGTTCTGCCCGCAGTCGTAATGCAGCTTCTGCCGACAGTGGTTCTGTTTTCAACCAGGCCTGCAGGGCGCGAATCGCATGGGCCGAGATATCAGCGGCACTCTGGTCGAAGGGGAGTGCGCCCCAGCCTCGACAGAATGTCGGCCAGCCCCCGTTGCTGTTCTGCAGGTCAAGCAGCCACTTGACGCCGTTCCGGAGAGCCATCTGTAACTCGGCTGTCTGCTGCGGATCGGATTCTTCGGCTCGAAGATTCAATAATGCCAGGATGGCGCCGGGAGTATCGTCGGCATCGGGTACGCCGCCAGGCAGATCGGTCCAGGCCCAGCC
>NZ_CAXAVM010000140.1:0-19148 GCF_963972345.1 uncultured Gimesia sp.
AATATATCAAATACAAAGACAAACACGAAAAGCACGCTGAAGTTAAGATGATCTCTAAAATTGGAGATATGCTTAAGGGTGCTGGGTTCGACGGTGACAACCGCCTGTTCATTTTCATCCAGGGGAAACAGCTTCATTTCACCACAGAGCATTTCACCAGACTCTTCCAGCGATTTGCTGCGAATGTGGTATCGAAAGCATGTTTTACCAGCACGATATAGACCACGGGGGGCGATACAGGTACCCAGATAGATCAGACAGTCACGCTCGAATACCTGAAGTGCTGCGCGGGGATGGACCTGTGCCAGCACTCCCAGATGAGGCATCATGAAAATGCTGTCTTTGGCGAGTACGGTCATGCCCTCCGGTTCAAATGCATCAATCATCATGGAGGCGGTCTGATTCATACTGGGGGCGTGTGAAAGTACCCCACCGGACGCGACCAGCAAATTGAGTTTCATGTTATCGACGATCGAGGCACCACTGGTGTTCTGGCTGAAAGTGTCACCCACCGTTCGCTGTTGTTGAACCCCTTTTAAAGTGGTGGCGAACTCTTTGTGTTGAATGTAAGCCAGACGCAATGCTTCGCGGGCGACCGCCTGTTCGAAGACCAGCGCTTCCCGGGTCTGCGGAATGGTTGTCGGGCGGATCATTTTATTCTTGATATGATTCCGCAGTTCACGCGGATCCATTTCCAGGTGCACCCAGCGTAAGATCATGGGCAAGGTTGCTGATGCGCAGACATTGGAAATCGAGTAGCTCATCCCCAGGTTGGCACTTACTGTACGGTTAAAGGTGCCATTGAAAACACTGAAAACATCGGTCGTCGCACCGCCAATATCGACGCCGAGGGCATTGATATTCTGTTGCTCGGCGATCGTCTGCAGGATGTTTCCCACGGCACCGGGTGTCGGCATGATCGGCGCATCTGCCCAGGAGATCAGTTTGTTGTACCCCGGGGCATGAGCCATCACGTGTTCGAGGAACAGATCGTGAATGGCGTCCCGCGCGGGGGCCAGGTTCTCCATTTCCAGTACCGGACGGACATTTGCCACGGTCGTCAGTTTCACATCATCATCAAAGGCTTCTGCAACCAGTTCTGCCGCCTCCTGGTTTCCCGCAAAGATGATTGGCATTTTATAGGTACCCCCAAAACGCGGCTGCGGTTTGGCAGGCGCAATCAGCTCTGCCAGCTCAACGACGTGTTTCTGAGTCCCTCCATCTGTGCCTCCCGCCAGAAGAATCATATCAGGGCGCAGTTCGCGGATGCGCTGGATCTGTTCGTGAGGCAGTCGTTTGTCGTTCGAGCAGATCGTGTCCATGACAATCGCTCCTGCTCCCAGGGCGGCGCGCTTCGCACTGGCGGCGGACATTTCGCGAACCACACCAGCGACCATCATTTGCAGTCCGCCCCCTGCGCTGGAGGTCGAAATATAAATGTCGCAACCGGTGTCTCCCTGTGCCGGTCGGATGATTTCACCATTGTCATCGATCAGTTTGCGACCTGCTAATTCGCCGACTTCGGTAACGGCATTGACGACACCTACCGTCACATCTGCGGCGGGTTCCTCGACGGTCGTGGGGGCTTCGCCTCGAAATGTCTGGCGGTATTCCCCATCGATTTTCTCAATTAATATGGCCTTGGTTGTCGTGCTGCCACAATCGGTCGCCAGGATGACGTTGATTTGATTGGGATCGAGTTGTTTTGCTGTCGTGGAATTCATAGCTGACTCACCATCCGTGTCAATCTGAGAGCAGTTGAAGTGTCGTTCAGGCTGTGTGTTTATAGTCAGGAATCATCGTTTTTTGATACCCCCGATGGCGCGGGCTCCGCATTCGGAGCTCGATCTTCCGGCTTGGCATTGCTTAAAAATTCCAATCGCTGACAGAGCCATTCAATCGAGCCGCGCTGCTCCAGAAAATCAGCAAAGGTCTTCTGGGCGCGGGGGTCTACCAGGATTGACAGTAGGGGGGTGAAGAAATGGATGGCCTGGGAGCCGATGTAATTCAGGGGGCGGCAGGTTTCCAGTGTGAGGATTGCCAGGGTCACCATTTCCCGGCGAATGATTTCCCTGCAGATGCGATCTGCGATCTGCTGTTGCTCGACGGTGGGAGCAAAATCTTCGGGGCGTTCTACCGCGAAGGCGTGCGCGAGCCACTTTTTGATCATGACCATCCTAGCCTGTATCCAGATATACTGAGCGTTTCGGAAGCTACTTTCAACAAAAACAGTTGTCAGTAAGCTGAGGGAATTCGTTGAACGCGTTTCTGTAATTCTGTTGTGGTTTCAATTGACGCAAGTTATTTCCATAATTGAACTAAGTCTAACAATAGCAGGATTGAATAAAAATGAAAGTATCCATCCGAAAGAAATAGCGATTCTGAAGAATCCCTCAAAAAACGGGCTTCTGTTTCAGGCAATATTGAAGAGTGCTCTGGCGTTGGCGGTAGTGATCTCTGCCATCTCTTCCGTAGTTTTCTGATGGAGTTCTGCCAGACAGGCGCACGTGTATTTCACAAATGCAGGTTCGTTTCTTTTGCCTCGCATGGGAACCGGGGCGAGGTAAGGGGCGTCAGTTTCAACCAGCAGTCGATCGAGGGGGATCTGTCTGGCGGTCTCTCGCAGTTCGTCATTTTTCTTAAAGGTCAGCATGCCGGCAAAAGAAATATGCAGACCCAGATCCAGACAGGCGACCGCTGTCTCCGGGCTGCCACAGAAAGAATGCATGATCCCTTTGAAAGGAACCCCGTTTGCTTCCTGCTGTAACAGTTCGATCACATCAGCTTCCGCTTCGCGGCAGTGGATCACAAATGGGAGATCCCGATTACGGGAAAGCTGGATGTGTTTGCGGAAATACTCCTGCTGCAATTCGATCGGTGCGTAATCCCAATAACGGTCCAGTCCTGTCTCACCAATGCCAACGACTTTCTCGGCAGTTGAGAGTGACTCAATCAGTTCCCAGTCATTGGGTTTCATTTGAGCGACGTAGTTAGGCTGGATCCCGACTACTGCGAAAACATTTTCAAAAGTTGCTGCCAGATCAACGGCTCGCTGGCTGCTTTCCGCGGTGATGCCGATGGAGAGGATTGTCTCCACGCCGGCGTCGATGGCGTTTTGCACGGTTTCCGGGCGATCGGGGTGAAAGGCTTCTTCATCCAGATGGGCGTGGGTATCAAATAACTTCATGGGGAATTACAGATTTCAATCTTGAGATGTTCACAGTTTCTTTTTGGGAGTGACTTTATTCGCATCGGTTGCAAAATTAATCGACTGGAACCCGGCAGCCAGGCAGGTATCGTAGGTGCGAATCATTTCGCCCAGGGGGACTTCTGCCTGGATATCCAGAATCACCGGGATCTCAGGTGCCAGTTCGGCCAATTGCATCAAAGTCTGTTTCAATTGATCGAACTGAGCATACTCGCGCTCATTTAATTCTACAATGGTCTGGTTATCCTGCCATTTGAGTTTTAACCAGACTTCACCCAGTGGCTGTTCCTGCGGAGTTGATTCGACAGATTCAATGCTGCCCGTCGCCAGTTCTGTCGGCAGCAGAAATTCACGAATCTGATTCGCGGAGGCGCTGATGAAAAAAATCAGCAGCAGAAATACCACGTCAATCATCGGCGTCATGGTAGCCTGATCCTGGATGTCTGATCGGCTGTTATGATGGGAAGGGATTTTCATGGCTGGGCCGGTTACTCGTTCAGGACTAGAAATTTAACGTTTGAGATCCCTGCGCGGGCGCAGCTGATCAGCACGGCTTCAACGATTCGATAGGGAATCCGCCGGTCCCCGCGGATTCTGATTTCCATCTCGTGTCGTTTGCTTTCCTCCAGAGACAAAAGCTGAGCTTCCAGTTCTTCCGGGCTGATTTCATTACCGCGCAGATGCAGTTTATCATCCTGTGTGATCGTGATAATCATCCGGCGGGGTGCTTCATCCGGTTCATTTTCATTTTGAGAGGCTTCGGGTAATTCGACCGCTTCCAGCTTCTCATTCTGCGTAAGGTGAGTCGCTGCCAGAAAGAAGACAATCAGCAGAAAGACGATGTCGATCAGGGGGGTGATGTTAAATCGGATCCCCGGCTGGCGGGGACGCATGGGGACTCTCATCTGCTTTATCCTCCGGGAGGTGCTGAGGGTCGCGTTCCCTGCTGATCGGCGAGTCGCTGTGCCTGCTCCTCTTCCGGTCGCTTGCGGAGTGGTTTGCCCGACTGTTTTGCTGGTACTGCCACATTACGTTTGAAGTCTGCAAAAACATGTTCTGCCAGGAGTGAAGATTGTGCAACGAGTTCATCAATCCTGTTGCGGAAGAAAGCAAAGCTGGCGAGCGCGGGCACTGTGACACTCAGTCCAAACAGAGTAGTGATGAGCGCTTTGGAAATTCCGGGAGCCAGTTCTGCCACATCCGGATTGGCTTTGGCAGTGAATTCCGAAAAGGCCAGGATCATACCCCAGACAGTTCCCAGCAGTCCCAGCATGGGAGAAAGTGTACCGATTACGGACAGGTATTCGATTTTTCTGTTCAATCGCGCGGACTGCTGCATGGCGGCATCTTCCATCGCTTTTTCAACAGCCCCGTAACCCAGTTGGACTTCAGCCAGGCCGGCAGAGAGCACGTATGACAGAAAGCTGGGGTTTGACTTGCAGACGGAATCGGCACTGCGATACTGCTGCTGCGTGATTAAGCCATGCACTTCTTCAGCCAGCCCGGGGGGCATCAATGCATTGCTGCGGATGCTGATGACATGTTCGACGATTAATGCGACCATCGCGATACTCAAGACCGCGATGATGATTCCGATGGCACCTGCATCATCAACGAGCTGCCGGAAGTCGATTTTAGAGATGTCTGATCCGGCAGCCGTTTCGGAATCCTCTGCAGCAAAGCAGAAGGCAGGAGTCGCCAGTGACAGGCAGGCGCAGATCAGACTGCCCCAGAGGTATTTGCTCAGCGGTTTGCTTCGATCCATCAAATCATTCATTTCCAGAAAAAATTCGTACTGTTCAATTATCTTGTGTTGTGGATTGAGAACTTTTATTTGTGATCTGGTCAATCATCTGCAATGCCATCTGTTGTACAGGTGATTTTGCGTAGCGGGCCGCTGTTTCCTGGTAGAGTCTCAATGCGTTACTGGTCTGTCCCATGGCCAGAAGGGAATCAGCGGCTTTCAGACTGGCCTCTGCAGAGAGTTGAGGGTTTGAGTTTTCAGCAAGTGGAATCCAGAGAAATGAAGCAGCTGCCTGCCCGTGTCGATCCAGCATGGCGTAGCCGGTTCCCAGCAGGAAATGAGGGCCTGCTCTGAGGTGTTCCGGAACCTGGTTCAGATTGCGTTCCCAGCGCTGCAGTTCCAGCAGGCTGATGTCGCCGGCACGCAAGCGGAGTCGCCAGAGCTGGGTGCGTGCGAGTTGCTGGATGTTGACGTGAGGGCTTGTTGCCAGGGAGCGGAGTGCTGCTTCTGCCTGTGCCTGATAGTCAGGAGCCGTTAACAGAATACTGGCTCCCATCAGCTGTTGAACTTCATCCGGGTTGGTTAACCAGCCTTGCGCTGCATTCCGGACGGGGGACAAGGTTTCTTTCATTCCCCAGTCGAGCGGAATCAACTCAAAGTAACGGGCATCTGGTTCATTCTCAACCATGATTTGAAATCGCAGTGCTGCCTTCAGATTGTCTCCCAGTGCCAAGGCGCCTTTGGTCATCAAGGCCAGGATTTCACGGCGGACCCAGAGACGGTTTTCGATATTCAGAGCTTCACTGAATGATTCAATGGCTTTTTCGTATTCTTCGTTATGCAGCTGTTCCAGCCCCTGCTGGTGCTGTTCTGTCTGCGGTGTATGTACCTTGACGATTTCTGAGCTGGGGTAGATTTTCACAGTGCCGCTGGGCAGCAGCTTCACTTTGATCTCTGATTGCGTGAAATCCAGAATCGTACAGGGCAGCGTGGCCTGGCCTACATGATGATCCGGACGAACTTCGATCTTATCCTGTGCGCAGGTAATCTCTGTATTCTGAAATACGAATACAAGCGCCAGGTTGATCAACAAAAAAGTTCGCATGGAATTCTTTCGACTGGGGAATGGAGTTATTCCGCAGTTGCTGGAGTGTTCTGTTCTGAAACGGGTTTCTCGGTTTTCAGTTCAGGCTGGTCCTTAGTGAAAAACCAGGAAAAGAGCATGAGCAGTGCGCCTCCCGTAATTGCCATGTCGGCGACATTAAATATACCAGTTCTCAACGGGCCAAACCCGATGTTGAGAAAATCGATGACAATCCCGTTCAGGAAAACTCGGTCAATTAAATTACCGATCCCTCCCGCCAGCAATAATGAAAGCGCGATAAACTGAACCAGTGGCATCTGCCAGCGAAAGACCAGCATTCCCATCACGAGCAGTAAAAATGCGGCGTTAGCGACGACCAGCAGAAAAAAACGAACCGGTTTCGACAGGCGGCTTCCTACACTGAGAAATGCCCCCGTATTCTCGGCGTATTCCATGCGAAAGGTATTATTGAGATACGTAACCGGTGGTTCGTATTTCAGCTTTTCGACGGCGATCTTCTTGGTGTACTGATCACAGCCAACGCAAAATAACAGGCAGGCAAACAGCAGTGTATAGCGAGTCGCTTTGGATACTGAGGAGGACATTATATCAGAGGCTTTCTGAGTGATTGAATTTGATTTCGGTTGATTCGCAGGCTGTTAATGCTGTCCCTTAGGGGCGTTTGATAAATTTGCGGACATTATAGTATCGATAGCTGCCTTTATTCTGGCGGGCCAGTTTATCAAGGGAGTTACCTTCCTTGACGGGGTAACCCTCTCCAAATTCGATGCAGTGAATTTTTGCTCTGCCGCCATTTTCTTCATGAATATCATTGAGGTCAGCACTTGATAGCTGCGGGTGTTTGGCATCTGTCAGGAAGAATATGACATCGGGGTTAAAACTCAAAGCTCTTTTTAACGCAGGCAGATGGTCAGTGCCGCCATCAGGTTCGACGCTCTGAATAAATTGACGTGCCAGGGTTCGATTGATATCTGAGGCATACAGCAGTTCTGCTGACTTTCCCCGATGCTGCATGGCACGTGTGGTGGTATTATAAAAAATGATCTGAAACTGCTGCTGGTGATTTAATCCCGCCAGGCTGGAAATCAGTTCGGAACGGGCCTTGCGAATGGGGGCTCCCTGGGGGGCCGCCATGCTGCCCGAGCAGTCAAGTACGAATACAAATCGCTTGCCGGAATCGACGGCGTCGAAAAAATTGACATTTCCTGCGCCCATCACCGGGGGGGCCAGAGCGGTACTGGGGGACATTAACTGGTCAGTCGTGAGGTCGGCAGTGGGATTGCCGGGAGCCTGGGTCGGTCCTGAACCGAGCAGTCTGGAATTCAATTCCGGAAGCTGCGGCGCGACCGGTGGCTGCTCCATGACTTCGCTGATCTGTTCCCGGGACTGTGAAAGCTGTTGATTTTCAGGAGATTCCAACGGTTCCTGTTCAGAGTCTTCAGCCTGATCTGCATCTGCTGACTGTTTGACGTAGATCCCGACGCTGCGAAGTTCTCCTTCATCTCCTCCTGTCTGACCGCTGTCACAACGGTTCAGGCTGGAAATCAGGATGAGCAGAATCAGCGAATGGATGGCCAGTGATGCAGCCCAGCTGGGTACAACGAGCAGAGGAGAGTTTGTCTGCCATCGTGCGGTGCGTTGTTCCATTTCAGTGAATGCTGCTGGCATTTGTACAATTCCATCGCTGATTAATTCAGTCCGTCAAATCAGACCGTCAAAGCCTGACTTAAGTCTCTCTATTGTAGTGGATTATCAAGTCACGAACAGTCGGGATTCCCGGGAGGAGATGTGCGCAGGGACAGATAGGCCCTTACAGCTCAGTGTTCTGACAAGTCAGGCACTTCTCTTACGTTATTTCTGATTCAACTGTTGAAGGTATTGTTTCGTAATGTCCACAGGAAAAACGCCATCCGGTGGCTCGTAAGCGAATTCCGTTTCGGAGATCGGTGAGTTCAGGATTACTTTACTAAAGTCAAGCGTAACAATACTTTGCAGAGAGTTCTCTGTTTTTTTAAGGTAGACAATACGACGTGGGAAGAGTGATTCCTGATCCAGGTAGATTCTGACTGCATCCGGTACATAGGCGGGCAGTTCGACGGGGGCTGCCGGATCTCCCCCCTTCCATTGAGCCAGAAATTCATCTTTCCAGACACCATTCAGGACCGTCAATGTTTTTCCACTGATGGTTCGTTCTGAAACACTGACGAAATTCATGTTTTTCTGAATGGAGGCCAGTAAACCCGGAAGACCTCCCAGACCCAGCTCTGCCACCAGCATATTTGACTGTGCCTGTGGATTGAGTTCCGCCTGGTTGAGAATCGCCTGTACATCGCGGCGGGTCACACGCGAATTTCCTTTTATAGTGTGTTCTGTCCATAAAACCTGGCCATCACAGATCTCGAGCAAAGTGCCGACCGGTTTTCCCTCAGCGGTTTGGCTCTGCACCTGAAATTCAAGTCGAAGTTTCAGGTCTTTTCCCTGCAGGTAATTCCCCGTGATCACAAAGGGCTTGGGCCCGATCTCGACTTTCTCGGTAATTTGGGTTCGAATCGAGCTGTAACTGAGCAGCTTTTCCCGGGCTTTTTTAAGCAGCGACGCTGCGTACACCGGATTTTTTTTCAAATTTTTCTCGGACTCATCGGTCGCAGCATTTTTATCTGCTGTCTGCTCCTGGCCGTCTGTCTGCGCGAGCAGCCTTTCATTGGGTCTATTGCTATCTTCCTGTCTGATAAGGTTTTGCGGCAATTGAGCCCAGGAAGAGATCGAGAAAAAATCATTCAGGACTGCGACGAGCAGGATGCCTGTTGTCAGGGTTAAAATGCGTAACATGTTCTAATTGTTCGGAAAAAAACGAATTTATCAAAGAATCGGACCACATTAGTCCGAAAACAGATGTATGAGGCCATCTATGTGCCTCTAGCTGGTTGAAGTATTTCAGCCGGCAGACCGTTTAGCTCAGCAATAAGATCGTTGAGATTTGGGACTGATCGCATTTTAACGATATTTTGGGCTTTGGGTCGACCTGAAAACTGAGTCTTTTTTGAACCGAACGTCGACCGTTCCAATTTCCCAGGGATCGACGTCTTAGTTTGCGATGGACGGTTCTTCACTTAACAAGTCGCATTATTCGTCGTGGGTATTCGAACAAGGGGTCATGATGAAGTACTACTTCCTGGCTTTAGGAACACTGGTAGTTGTCTGTGTTGGCTGTGCAGCCGACGGGCAACAGGTAATTAAAAAGGGTGAGTACCATGCTCCACCAGCTGCCATGATGCAGCGACCGGGGCCAATGGTAGATGGACCGGGGCCTGGCGTTTTGCCGATGCTGGCTCCGCCTCCGATGAGTGCCTACGCAGCACGAACCTCACAGGTTCGCTTTGTAGGACCAGCGGGCATGAAAGTGGGCTGGCAAGTCGCGGAAGGCTATGCCGAAAACCAGATCACAGCGCCGGGTCGCTACAACTTTAACCAGGGAGCAACTTATCGGTTAAAGATGTCACACATTCCCGGACGCTCCATTCCTGCTCTGTATCCTTCATTGCAGGTGTATCCATCACATCCAACGACAGATGCTTACCTGTCGCATAACAGTATTCCTCTGGAAATTACTCCGGAAGATCTGGATCAGGTGGAAAGCAACAACTTTGTCACTAAGGTCATCTATCTGCCAGATGAAAAGTTCCAGGAACTGGCAATCGCCGGTGTGGAAACTCTGGTTTCGACCCGTCTTGATCCCGGTGTAGATCCGGTCGCGGAAGCAGATCGTCGTGGAACCATTATGGCTGTCCTGCGAATGGGTAACATGGATCTGGAAATGCCAACTGAAGATGGTGGCAACGAAACTGTTTCACAGGTTTCCTATGATGGTGACGCCGGAGCACACATGGCTCCCATGCCGATCCCCGGTGAATCGATTGGTGTTGCCTCCGGTGTGCCTGTCCCCACAATGATGGGCGGCATGGGTGCTCCCGGTCAGCCAGCATACAATCCCATCTCTGGAATGGGGCCCACTCCTGCCTGGGGTATGCCCATGACAGGAACTCCGATCGGACTTCCAGGCCCTCCCCATATTCCATTGGGTGGACCAGCCAGTCTGAAGTCTCACACGATTCGGAACGTATCGAAAACCAATCTGCCCAAACCAGTGGATCACTTCCTGATCGACGTCAAACAGAATCCGCCACCAAGCCTGCCGAAACCTGTTAAGTATGTCCAATACTCAGAAAGTCATCCAGTACACTCTCCAGGCCAGGTTTCTTACCCAAGAACAATGGCCCCGGGACCTGGTTATTAACAGTTAAAAGACTCTGGACCCACGTGACACTCCCGGAAGCGAAAGCCGGGAGTGTCACCCCTTGTCTTTTCAAGTGTCATCTCTGCTCTGCATTATCCACTCTTACGACTAATACTCTTCTGTCATCCCTCTGGACAACTGATCGTAGAAACGCTTAGTCATGACGAATTTAAACCGACAAAACCGATCACGCTTATTAACTTTACTGTTAATGACCCTGATCGTTTTTGTCATGGATGTACCTGCTGCCTGGTCCCAACAGATGATCGGCGGTCGCGAGTACAATTCCGGAAATCAATTCTATCACCCTCTGAATCAGCGCACTCCACCCGGGGTTGCCGGTCAGTGGGCGGCAATGTCCGGCCAGGTGCAACCCGGTTATATTCAACCGATGAAATTCAGCCTGCCTTCCACTGGCGCTCTGACGTTTTATGCAGGTGGGCCTGATCAGGCTATTCAAAAAACATCACCCGCTTCTGTTGGCTTTGGTGTCGGTTATGTATATCGCGTCAAAATCAGCGGGATGCCCGAATTCCCAGGTGTCGAATTATATCCGACGATCGAGTTGATTGACCGTCTGCATCCTCCTGCCGGACTGGCGGAACAATATCCCATTCCGGTCAGTTTTACTGCCGAAGATATTGAACTCGTGTTGTCCGGAAGGATGGTGACGAAAGTTGTATATCTGGAGCGACCTCAAACCGCAGTCCCTGCCCGGTTTGATCGACAGCCGACTCAAACGATCACCGCACAGAAAAACCTGATTGCGGAGGCTGATCTGCTGGGCCGTCCAATGTTGATTCTGAGAATGGGGGGCCGGTTGCCTGCTACAAATGGTGAAGACCCTGCCTTTTTCGGGAACGGGGCACCTGTCATTGAATTAAATCAACCCGCTGTCAAAAACTGATGAGTCGTTTAACCAAAGGATATTCCGTGTTTAAATTGTCGTTGAAAAATCAAAGAGGAGTATCGCGTCAGCAGCGTGTCTGCTCTCTGGCGGCGATCATGCTGATGACTGTCAGCAGCGGGTGTTCCAGTTTATCTCCCGTATCGGTTTCCATGCCCTGGGATAAACCAACTACAAAACCGATTGAAGAACCGGCACCATCAGTTCAACATGCCGACTTTGACAGCAGTGAAAGCAGAGAAGGCGCTGTGACACTGTCAGCGCCTGCCCGGCAGGCGGCTCCAGTTTCAGCCGTCCAGCAGGTTGCTTATTATCAGCCTGCTCCGGTCTGTGAACGACCTCCTTACTGTGAATTCTCTCCTGCTGTAGAGCGGGATTACACACTGCCTGCAGGCACCGATCCTGCCACGGTGGAAATGTATCCGGATGAATATCTGTTTGATGGTGGTGATCGGGAAAACCCGGTTCATTACGACGATTACAGTCGTCTGGGGCTGGATACGGAAGATACCATTGTTGAATATCAGACACACAAAGGGAATCACGAAGTGAAAAAGTCGAATCGAGTGGCAGTTTATGCTCCCCGGTTCGCAGCCATTCGTTCCGCCAGTTCGCCTCTGTCTGGTACTTCTGTCGATACTCTGGCAACCACGGAAGATACCGTACAGGGAGTCGGTCTGGATGCACGGACTGTCATCACACAGCATAAACAGCGTGAGCAGCTGGAAGGAATTCGCATGCGTTCCCGTGCCAGCGGCGTGGAAACGGAACAACTACAGGGAGCCGTCGGACAGACTGCTTATCTGGGAGCGCATACCAAACTCAACAATCTGTTCCAGGATACCGGGACCGAAACTACAGGTCAGTTTGAACAATCTGATGAAGCACGCATTGCCTATCAGATTCAGGCAGCCGCCATCTGGTCTCGTACCCAGTTTCCTGTGATTGCCATTCGCCAGCAGTCAGCACATTCTTCCAAGAGTGCCGTCAAACCTGAAGAATACGTAGGAATTGAAGATAAACGCAAAACCGAAGGTAACCTGAAGCTGGTGAAACTGGCTGATAAGAAAAACGCGGAACCAGGCGATATCATCACATTCACAATCAAATACGAAAACGTGGGTGACTTCGATGTCGAAGGCATCAAGATTGTCGACAACCTGACACCGCGGCTGGAATACATTCAGGACTCTGCCACATGTGATCGAAAAGGACGACTGGTCGTGGAAGACAACCAGGAAGGCAGCCTGATCCTGACCTTTGAAATCGATGAAACTGTTCCCGGTCATCAGGGCGGAGTTGTCACTTTCCAGGCACGAGTTCGCTGATTTTCGACCCAGGATGACTTTGACGCCATCAAATAAATTTTGTGGATTCCCGCGAATCCTGAGCCCGTTGTGCAACATGCATGACGGGCTCTTTTTTTTCGTGCGTCGACAACTGAAATGGTGCCTTGAGAAACAGCAGCCTTGCCTGCGTGAAGTGTTTTAAATTGCCACACACTGAGGTGTTTTACTGCAGCGTTCCAGCTGTGTTTCAAAAGAAGCGTGGGCGAGCTTGGTTAAGATTCGGTTATAAAACGAGATTTTTCATGTACTTAACTCCCAAAACGCAAGAGCCAATTACTCTACGGGGCAATTTTATGTATAGGCATTCTCACTGGCACGTGAATTGCGAATATCGGATTTGGAATTTGTCAATGTGATGCGAAGTCTCACGCGGAACGCAGTTGTTCTTTTTATATTTTTTATGCCTGGCTTCGTGTCCTGTATTCTTTTTGAAAAGGATAAAATTCGATGACGGTACAACAACAGGGAGGAATTCTCCAGGTGTATCATTCAGGACCTATGTGTGTTGCCGGTTTCGGCGGCAGGGATGTTCTGGATACCTTCAGTGTAAAAGATGTCCGGGATGAATTACTGGAGCTGGTTCAAGTTCAGCAGTGTGAAACACTGGCTCTTGATCTGACGGGAGTGAAGCTGATTCCCAGTGGAATGCTGGGTCTGCTGTCCTCAATACGTGACCGCGGCGTTGAAATTCATCTCTACAACCCTTCAGAAGATATTCGGGAAGTTCTCGAAATCACCAGGCTGGACCAGTTCATGCAACTGCATGATATGGAAATCCCTTATTAAGGATGTCCTTCGAGTTATCATTGAAAAAGCGAAAGTTGATCTTGATCGGCTTTCGCTTTTTTCAGGCAGACTCTTCACGGCTCCTTTTCAAAAACACGACCAGTGATTACTCTGGATTCCCGGCTCGCACTGTTTCTGCCCTGGATTCTCTCTGGTTGAAAAAAGATGTCTCTCATTATTTCTGAACGCTGGCACCATGTCGAAAAACTGATTGACAGGTTCTGCCAAACTGATCAGGTTCCGGCAATTGCATTGCAGGTCACGGTGGGGGAGGAGTCGCGCCATTATTTCAGGGGACGACAGCGAATCGCAGATCAGTCTGAAACGCTGTCCTTGGATGCCATTTTTCTGGTCGCTTCCATTACCAAGCCAATCGTGGTCTCGGGTATATTGAAGTTGCTGGAAGAGGGAGAACTCTTACTGGGAGACCGGGTCAAGAGATTTATTCCGGAATTCGGTTGTGCTGGCAAGCATGGAATCACTCTTCGGCATCTGATGACGCATACTTCCGGATTGCCAGATATGCTTCCCGATAACCAGGAACTGCGGGCCGCCAATGCCCCGCTTTCTGAATTTGTGCAACAGATCTGTGAACTTACTCCGGATGAACCGCCCGGTAGAATCGTACAATATCAAAGTACGGGAATCGCGATTCTGGGCGAAGTGATCTCGCGAATTTCAGGCTTGTCCTGTGCCGACTATTTGCGACAGTCTCTGTTTGAACCTCTGCAGATGCATGATACCGCACTGGGGCTGCCTGAGAATTGGACTCGGGGAGACAATCCCCGCGTCGATCGAATCGCAGAAATCCGAATTCCAGCAGAACTGGATGTGGAGTCTCACTGGGACTGGAACAGTTCTTACTGGAGGCAGTTCGGGGCACCATGGGGAGGGCTGCTGACGACCGCTGCCGATCTGGGGAATTTTGCCGGAATGTTGCGACAGGGAGGTCGTTTTCAGGATCAGCAGATTCTCTCGCGCCAGACAATCCGTGAAGCCACCCGTGACCAGTTACCGTCAATCGCCAGCTTATCTGATGCTGCCAGGCAAGGGAAAGGCTGGGGGCTGGGCTGGCAGATCGTTTCTGCCTGCAACAGTGATTATTACGGGGATTTGCTTTCCCGTTCCGCTTATGGCCATGCCGGTGCAACGGGAACTGTTTTCTGGATCGATCCCGACCTGGATGCTTCCGCGGTGATTCTGTCGACTGAGCCTCAGGAACCGCATGGACGATATCTTTCGCGGATCACAAATGGAATCGTCTCTTCCATAGATCCTGAATAATGTATTTGCTGGTACAACAGTGATAAGCTTGCCTTGATTTTTTTATTCGGATTATAATACACGCTGTCTACGGATGAGGTGTTAACTGTATTATTCGTATCTGACGTCACTGTTCAAAGCTGCCATCCTGTTTTGTATGAATCATGATGAACCCTGAAGCCGCCGCCATTCTGTTACTTCTGTTCTATCTGCTGCTGACTTCAGCTCTGCTGATTTATCAGGCGCTGCATCTTCCTGATGGCTGGCGTGCCTGGATTTTATTTGCCATTACGCGGGTTTATGCCCCTGGCTTGTGGCATGTGCGGCGGAATCGTCGTTGTCCATTTCCGGGAGACACCGCAGGTATCGTGGTCGCCAATCACCGCAGTCCGGCGGATCCGATCATCCTCTGGCACAATTCTCATTTGGGAAATCCACAGAAAAAGATGCGCTGTATCAGTTTTTTAATGGCCCGGGAATATTATGAACTGCCGGGGCTGATAGGCTGGATTTCACGTGCCATGCATTCCATTCCAGTCGACCGTAATGGGCAGGATGTCGTACCCGTACGGGAAGCATTGCGACGTCTGAAAGAAGGGGGATTGATCGGCGTTTTTCCGGAAGGGGGGATTCAGGAAAGTCGTCCCATCGCCCATGCCAATTCCGGGATTGCGTTTCTGGCCCTGCGTTCCAGGGCACCCGTATATCCCGTCTATATCAACAATACCCCTCGAGGCAAGAATATGATCGAACCGTTTTATTCACGGGCCGATACCTCGCTGGTATATGGAGAACCGATTGATCTCTCCGCTTACTATGGTAAGCGTCTGTCTCGTGAAGTCCTGGAAGAAGCCACGACACTGATGATGTGGAAACTGGCTGAACTGGGAGATACCGAATATCTCGGTGGACCCCGGCCTGATACCCAGTCAGAGGTAATCCCGATTTCTGCCGATCGATATCATTCAGGAAGCTGATCTGTTTTCACGCCGGATCAGTCAGAGGGCTCTGTTTCGCTTCTTCCGTTGTATGAGCCAACCTGGGGAAAGTGTATTGCACGGGCTTACCAGTGATGCAGCACAGCCCCGCAGGATTCTGATCGATGAACGATCGCGTTCAGGCAATTGCTGCACCGACCAGAATGACCCCCGGGGTTGCCTGCTTCTGAAGACTGTTCCAGCTGTTGAAATTCCAGATTTGAACTAAATATGACCTGAAGTGTCAGAACTGAGAGGTATTCGACGGCCTGATTAAAAATGCGACAAAATGGTTGAGTTTTTGAAGTGAAAAAATCGCATTGTCACAGATTACCGGATTCCGATTCTGGATAATCTGAGAAAAATCAATAAGATGCAGTTGTTAATCACGCGATTGCTGTGAACCAGTTTCAGTTGAATCTGTCAGCAGAGTGCTTGGTCAAGCTGGAAATTGAGGGTTGTTTATGTTGATTACGTGCTCCGTTGTCGAACTTTCGTGATATTGATCAACCCAAAATTTAAAATGACATTCCAATAGTATTTCAGAAGATCCCATAGAAAGAATGTGAATCATGCCGGCTCTGGGTGTAAATATTGATCATGTCGCGACTGTGCGTCAGGCCCGTTTAACTTTTGAACCGGATCCGGTCTGGGCAGCCGTCCTGGCGGAACTGGGGGGGGCCGACGGAATCACATTACACTTGCGAGAGGATCGGCGTCATATTCAGGATCACGACCTTTATACGATGAAGAAAACCGTTCAGGTTAAACTGAATCTGGAGATGGCGGCCGAAGAAGAAATGACCCAGATTGCTCTGGATGTCCACCCGGATCAGGTTTCTCTGGTTCCTGAGAAAAGAGAAGAGCTGACGACAGAAGGGGGACTGGATGTGATCGCGAATGCAGAGCGGGTAAGTCAGTGTGTTCAGCGGCTGCAGCAGGCCGGGATTGAAGTCAGTTTGTTTATCAATCCTGATCCGGCACAGATTGCGGCTTCCAAGAAAGCGGGAGTGCACGCTGTCGAACTGCATACCGGGCGGTATGCGGATGCTTCTTCTGCGGGAGAGCAGGAACAGGAGTTGAATATCCTGAAGAAAGCTTCGGCGTTCACGATTGAGCAGGGAATGAAACTGCACATGGGGCACGGTCTCACGTATCGCAATGTAACTCCCGTTGCCGCCATTCCCCATGTGAGCGAACTGAATATTGGCCACAGTATTATCTCCCGGGCCGTGCTGGTGGGAATGGAACAGGCGGTACGCGAAATGAAAGCCCTTGTGAATCTTTGAAAAGTGGGCTGCGTCATCAGGGACTCCTGTTCACAATTAACGCGGAGACCTTGTTAATTAACGTCGTTTAGTTATCAATCGCGACTGATTGTAGTAAGCGCTGCGGCTTCGCTGGTTTTGCTGATCCTCAGAAACCGCAAACCTGTGTTATGAAGCCTGTCCTGTTACCGTTTTGTCAGATCCTGATTTGGCAGAGAACTTGGTTTTGACAGTAGATTTCTACCGCTTGATACGTTATGGTGATTTTCAAACTAGCAGAGCACATCGCCCGATAGATTCCGTCAGCTTCGAGAGTGGGTGTGTTCTGTGCCTGAGGGTTTCGGTATGGTTGCGAATTCCTGCAATCGCTGTCTTACCAGCCGATCTACTTCTAGTCATGATGAATACAAGTAACCCGGAAAATGTGAGTGTTTCTCCTGCAGCCTGTAACAGGGTGTCTGGCAGGATGCTCATGGCAAAAACGAGTAAAGAGAAAAGCGTTCCAATATCTGAATCGTTTTGGTTTTAAAATGAAATGCTTACACGGAGCCTGGTAAAATTCTTTACTGGCTGCGGTCTTTGCTTGAACTTATTTTGGAAATGATCGGTTCTTCGCAGGACAGGGTAGGGCGGACCTCTTCACCTGCTGGTTTATTCAGAATTTATAGAGGAGCAAATTGAGATGACTCCCAAAGATTTTTTTGCTTTTGCAGAAAAAAATGGCGCAAAGATGGTCGACTTGAAGTTCACCGACATCTTTGGAACCTGGCAGCACTGTTCTTACCCCCTCAGTACCTGGAATGAAGGTACTTTCGAAGATGGCGTCGGTTTCGATGGATCTTCCATTCGAGGGTGGCAGACGATCGACAGCTCAGACATGCTGGCGGTACCAGACCCGGCTTCGGTCAAGCTTGATCCTTTTTTCAAGCAGCCTACCGTGGGTGTGCTGGCTGATATTGTCGATCCCATCACCAAAGAGGATTACAATAAAGACCCCCGCAATGTCGCTAAAAAAGGTCTGGCTTACCTGCAGCAGACGGGGATTGCCGATTCCTGTTTCATTGGACCGGAACCGGAATTCTTTATTTTTGATGATGTGCGCTATCTCTCCAATCAGAGAGGCGCCATGTACGAAATCGATTCTTCGGAAGCCGCCTGGAATACAGGTCGTTCTGAAGAGGGGAACCTCGGGCATAAAATTGGTTACAAGGGGGGCTACTTCCCCGTTGCTCCCACTGACACCTATGGTGACCTGCGTGCAGAAATGGTGGAAGAACTTCAGAAAGTGGGCATCGTAGTCGAAGCCCATCATCATGAAGTTGCTACTGCGGGACAGTGTGAAATCGATATGGAATTTTCACCTCTGCTCCAGATGGCTGACCAGTTCATGTGGTACAAGTACATCATCAAGAATGTTGCGAAACGAAACGGGAAAACCGTTACTTTCATGCCCAAACCAGTGTTTGACGACAATGGTTCCGGCATGCATACCCATATTTCGCTCTGGAAAGATGGCAATACCCTGATGGCGGGCGACGGCTATGCCGGTCTCAGTGAACTGGCGCTGCATGCGATAGGTGGAATTCTGAAGCACGGTCGTGCCCTGATTGCTCTCTCCAATCCGACTGCCAACAGCTTCCATCGTCTGGTGCCTGGTTTCGAAGCACCTGTTACGCTGGCAATGAGTCAGCGTAACCGTTCTGCTTCCTGCCGTATTCCGATGTACTCAGGAAGTCCGAAAGCGAAACGCGTTGAGTTTCGGTGTCCGGATCCGACTGCCAATGGCTATCTGAGCTTTACCGCTTTGATGATGGCGATGATTGATGGTGTGCAGAATAAGATCGATCCTGGTGAACCGCTGGACCGCGATATTTATGATATGACACCTGAGGAACTGGCTGAAACCAATGTGGCTCCCAAGTCACTTGATGAAGCATTGATCGCTCTGGAACAAGACAGCGCCTTCCTGACCGCGGGTGATGTCTTTAGTGAAGACCTGATTAAGGCGTTCATTAAGTTCAAACGGACTGAAGAGTTGGATCCCATCCGTTTACGCCCTCATCCTTATGAGTTCGACCTCTATTACAATGCATAATTTGTATGATGTAATAGTGGTATAAAGAGTAATTTAACTCGCAGTAGATCTCCCGATTTACTGCGAGTTTTTTTAGTTTTGCGGGACGTGGTGCCATAATGGCGTGTCTTGCCGTGTGGTGAAATGTGCCAAATCGGCATCTTCTTCAGGTT
>NZ_CAXAVM010000141.1:0-19055 GCF_963972345.1 uncultured Gimesia sp.
GGGTGTGAGTGGCTTGATCACTGAATTGAACAGCCTCGTCGGTGCTCACAGTGGTGACGAGGTGGGGTTTTATAAAAATAATATATCCGGTGTCACAGCACTCCCGAACGGGAATTACCTGGTAAGGAGTCCTGGCTGGGTTAATGGCTCAAATGATAATGGCGGTGGGGTGACCTTTGGCGATGGAACTACAGGTGTCAGTGGATTCCTTACCTCCCGTAACAGTGTGGCATCAATGGGGGATGACTCCTACTTTAACAATTTATATCGGGACGATGTTAATCAGACATTTTTTGTCGTTTACGAGGATGAAAACTCTATCCGGGTGGGCTCACAGGTTGATGGTTTCCAGGGAACTACATTCGATCTGATTTCGGATGTCGTCATCAGTGAGAATTCATCTGAGAAATCCATCGATCTGACAGGCTTGGAGACGGAGGGGCCTGTGAACTGGACCGGCTGGTCAGTCACCACACAGCTGGTAATGGACGCCTGGGTGGATTATTCTGCTGAGGGTCAAACTGCAACACTACACTTCACTCCCGCCCCCAATCAGACCGGCACCGCTCGCATCATTGTACAGGTCGAAGACGGAGGCCTGGATGGCGACCTGGATACAACCCAGGACAATGGCATCTTTCAGCGTTCCTTTGAATTGACGATTAACTCTGTTGAAGAATCATTGGAAGAACATATCGCTCTGCGGGTTGTCAGTTCCCCTACAACAATTGACTCCAGTGGTGAAACGGCTTCGCTGCCGGATAATCAGACGTGGGTCAGCGAGTGGTCTGATTACTGGGTTGAAATCTGGGTGAGTTCTGAGAACTTAAGTGATCAGGGAATTTCTCAAGTTGCAGTGGATCTGAGTTATCAAACCGCTTTTACCTCGGCGACTGAGATTGAATTTGGTAGTGCGTTTACAAAGAATCAGTCGGGGACCATCAATGATGTGGATGGGCTGGTTGAGAATCTCAACGCAGAAACGACGAGTACTGATCTGGGAGTGAACGGCCAGCTGCTGTTTGCACGAATTAAGTTTGCGGCACGGGATGTCGATCAGGTTGTTCTGGATCTTTCCGGGCAGAACATCGGCCCTTACGATCTGGAGTTTCAGCTTTTTGACTCACAGATCAACTTGGGGACCGGCTTGGCAGTGATCCCGGTGATTGCCCCTGTAGTGGGGACTTCTATCTACGCCAATCCGTTTGATCTCAATGATGATGACACGATCAATTACCGGGATCTGATTCAACTGGTTGGCCTGTATAATACGCGTCCCAGCGAATCGGATTCAGAATATGCCAGGTTCGCCGACTTTGATCAGAGTGACCGCATCGATTATCGTGATCTGATCGCGCTGGTTTCGAATTATGGTAAATCAAAACTCAAAGAGTCCGTCATCAATTATCCAAGCAATTATCCTGACGCCTGGGATCAGCAACTGCAGGTCTCATTGGCTCCTCAGGCCGGAACGCAGACTTCCCCTTTGACTCAATCCGTGGCGGAGACAGTGCTACAGACTGCCGTTGACGCTGTGAGTCCGGAACTGTCTGTGGAAGATCAGCAGAAGCTGGCGAGTGTCAATGTTGAGGTGGTTGACCTGTCCGGGCAGACATCAGGCCAGGTGGTCGCCAATACGATTTTTCTGGATATCAATGCCGCGGGATTTGGCTGGTTTGTGGATGAGACCCCCGCCGACAACAGCGAGTTTCAATACGACAGCGACTTGTCCCTGATCGCGTTACCTGGCAGCGAGGCAGCCGGCCTGATTGATCTCTGGACCGTGATTCAGCATGAACTGGGACACCTGCTGGGATATACTCATGCTGACGAGGGGTTGATGGAAGCGACGTTGGATCCAGGAGAACGCAGGCTGCCGGACTGGACTGGGGAAGCCGATGAATTTTTTGCGTCGCTTGAAGATGATACCGAACTGCTCGCTTTTTAATCACCCAGCCGTTTATTGCGATATCTCAGTCATGTTTTAATAGTTCATGGGTCTGAGAAAGGAGGGGTAATCAAAACTTTCTCAGTTGAAAAGCATCGGAACTGCTAAGTGCAAGTAATCTGTATGTCTAACCAGCTCGGCTTGGCTGGATTCCATGAACGAGTCGTTAGAGCGGAGTATTTATTCTGAAACAAGTGTTACGGAGCAGGATGCACGATGTTGTGAGAGGACCAGGGAGCTCTGACTGTATTTTGTACCAGACGACTGACTCGTTTACGGGCGGGCTTTGATACAATACAGATTCTCAACAGTGCGGATAAAAATTGTGCCGTCGGCAATGGCGGGCGTGCCCCACGCTTGCTGGTCGAGTTTATTGAGGGCAACAACCTTCAGTTGGTCACCTGCAGCGATGACATGGGTGTTGCCATTGGAATCCAACGCAAAGAGATGTTTGCCATCAGTCCAGGGGGATGCCCAGAACGCTCTGGCTCCAGGGACCCGACTTTCATATTCCAAACGCCCTGTTTTGATGTCGACACAACGAATGATGCCCCGACGACGTTCAAAGAAATACAGGTTACCATCTAAATAAGTAGGCGACGCCATTTGAATGCCGGAGCCATCCATGCGCCACTCCACGAACTCCCCCTGCCTGCCGTCTCCTGGCGGAGTAATGTCGCCCATGCCACCGGGCTTGACTGAGTACAGTCGTCCGCCTCCATCATCCGACCCACCACGGTTACGAAATTCGTTTCCGATGACAAGTCGATCACCAATGGCGACAGGTGTCGCAGACGAACGACCTTTATTCATATCCAGTTTCCAAAGCAACTCTCCGGTTGCGGGATCATACGAACGATACACTGTGCCACCCACGATCAATTCGTTCCGCAAAGAATTCTTCCAAATGATTGGACTGCTGTATTGAGATGGTTCCTCACGGTTGATCTTCCAGAGAGGATTTCCGGTTTTTGTATCCAGGGCTACCAGGAACGATTGCTCCTGGTTGTCAACCTGAATAAACAGTCGATCTTCGAAAAGCACAGGTGAGCTTGATGTACCCCATCCGGCCCGCATCTCATAAACACCCAGGTCTTTCTGCCACAACACGTTCCCTTTCAGGTCGAGACAATAAACACCGTTCATGCCGAAGTATGCGTAAATACGTTTCCCGTCTGTGACCGGCGTTTCAGTGGCATAGGTGTTGGTGCTGTGCCGAGGCACCGGCGGCTGACCTTCTTTAACGGTCTTCTTCCAGATGCTCTCACCACTGGCGGCATCCAGGCAGACGACCTGGTATTGATAAATCACGTTGACCAGATCTTTACGATCGCGGCCGTAGCCACCATTGTTGGATTCCGGCCGGGCGATGTCCTTCTTTGCTGGATTGGAGGGCACAGCGGCCGTCATGTAAACGCGATCATCCCAGACAATGGGCTGAGACCAGCCTTCGCCCTCGACGGGCTTCTTCCAGAGAATATTGGTTTGTTTTCCTTCGGCATCGGACCAAGTGACCGGCAACTGCGATGACGAGACTGCGTTTGAATTCGCGCCACGGAACTGAGGATAGTTTTCAGCCAGACAAGTATGTCCCACCGCCAGGACCAGGAAAAAAATGGCACGTTTGTAAGTAGACTGCATGAACTCTGCCTGTCTGAAAGAATTGGACTTTGACGACCGTGCTCTCACGGAAGGTACTGATTTTTATTTTACACTTTCGAAGGCATGATTTGTACCCCTATTTGCCAGATGTTGCTTTGATTTTGCCCCCAACATTGTCATAGCCATTTCTGACGGCGATTTTATCCGGTGATTCATTGCCGAAACGACTGAGCTCTTCTCAGACACGGGAACTCGAGTGAAAATATCGGATATGTCGTGACTAACTACTGGAATGTCATTTTTAAATTTTGGGTTGATCAATATCACGAGAGTGCGACAACGGAGCAGGTCAACAACACACCCAACCCTCAATTTCCAGCTTGACAAAATGCTTCAGGCTATTTCTCGACTCCCGTACGATACCCTTCGCCGTTGTACAACTGGTTATCAAGCTGAGATTAATTCAGATCACTGTCTGTCTGCAGTACTTCACGCGGCAATAATAATTCCGAAGCAGACCTGGTAAAATAAGGTGGAACTGTTAATAAGCGGATTGCCCCGGCTGCCTGGTTGACCTTCCACAGTTTGCCATCTGAACCTGCGGGGACAGGTATGCTGTAAAAATCCATTTTTCGATTCTTTAACGAAAACTGTTCTTTACCGGTCGGGTCCAGAATACTGCCCGTATTTCCCCCGTGAAAACCAACCACTTTCGCACCTTGGGGAACGTAAAAAAAGAGGGACCAGCGCCCTGATGCCACCAGGGGCTCATCCAGACTGGAAGGCATTACCATCCGTTGTCCGGCTTTCCAGTTCACGCTCGTTCTGTCACCTCCATCGGATACGGTAATGCGATACATGCCTGTTTCTCGGGGAGCCAGTTGAACCGTACGTGTTTTGCCATCGGGAGGAACCGATTGATCTTTCATGATGAAGGTCTCACGTTCTCCCGTCTGACTGGCTCCTCCTATTTTCCAGAGTTCTATTTTTACGTTTCCCCGATCACGATAATGGGCAATCAACCCTCCTGTGACCTGTAATTCGATGGGGGTGACAGTGTCTGAAACATACGTATAAAAAGTCTGCACACCACGACCACTCTGTAAAACTCCTGTTTGCTGTTTTTCTGAGTCGATCTTTCCAGCGGGAACCAGATCGTCAGAGTAGGTGATGGGCTTGAAATCAAGTTCGGTGAGTGGGTACGCTGCGATCCCCTCCTCAAGAAATTGTTGTAATTCATTTTTTGAAAAGGGAGTACTCTCCTTCCAGGGATTTTGCGGTTCCGGGATATTCCATTGCGCATTTTCAGGAATAGTCACCGATTTATCCCGATTGACGGCATCGCGATAAACGGCCTTGCTGTGAACGAGCATTGTTTTCCGCATGCGGTAAGAGTGGCGAATCAGTTGTTCAAAGGCCTGTTGCCGTTTTGTACCGGATGCCTGGCGATATCGTTCATATAGATCTACGTAACGACAATAAAGAATCAGATCATCCAGCCGCGCATGGACTTCAGGTGCCTCGGCCAGTTTTTTCGCTTCAGCGAGGGAGCGAAACATGCGGCCATATTGATCACTGACCACCAGGTGTGAATGCGAGCCGTCCAGTTGCTCGTAGAATTGCGTCATTGGTGCTTTGGCTTTATTAAAGCAAAGTGTTAGAAAATCATCCGTCAACTGATCTGTCTTTTGGGCTTCGTCAAGGTTCCATAACATGCGCGCTGCCAGATAATAACCCAGACCATTGGGGCCCCAGTTATCGCTTGACTCGGCTGACATGTATTGGGCACCTTGCTGATGAAACCGGGGAATCGTCGATTTCAGATAGTCAATTCTGCTTCCGCGGGCAAGACCGGGCATATCGTGATCCCAGGTATAGACACTGTAGTATTCACGGATACCGATCCTGGCTCCCTGTTTTGACCAGCCGTTGATAATTTCGTCAAGTGTATTACCTCCACGCAAGAATCCGGTGGCCACGCTGATAATGACATTCGGGTGGACTTTGATGGCTGGAGGTGGGGAATGGTAAGCGTACGCATACATGCCTACATATCGATGCCCCGATTGGCTGCCCGCCTTCGGATTATTAATGGCTGCTGCCACCTGGTTAGCCAGAGTCAAAGCGCGATCACTGATACTGCCCATCTTTTGACATGCCTCGCATTCACACCAGCCCCCGCCATCACTGGGGTCCAGTGAAATGCTGTCTGCCTCCGGATTATCTTCAAAGTACCGCAATGACGAATCAACGATCAGTTTTTGCAACCCCGAATTGCTGATGCAAAACTTTGCCTGTGAACGCACATCGCGGCGGCCATCAACCAATGCATAATATTCAGGATGTGCGTCAAATTCTGCCTGATTGTTTCTGATAAATTGTCCATAGGAATGGCCGGTCTTCAGCGCCATTCCGGAAGTGGCACGGTTCCGCTGACACCAGAGCCTGTACGGTTCGGCTGCATAATCCCAGGGGCCAAAACCATACCAGATAATTCGGTTCTGATAGTCCGGAGCTTCGATGACATCCAGATTAATTTGCAATCTTTTCTGTCGTGGAATCACTTCCCAGTGCGAGCCCGGAAAGTACTGGCGATATCCAATTCGATAGAGGAAGTCCCATACCGCATGTTCGACGGCCAGGTCTGTGATGCCGAATAAGTAAATGCCATTTTTATGGGAGCGAATACAATACTTTTCACGATCTTTTATTGAGAGGTTCTTCCAATCCAGTTCAGGGACGGTATTCTGCTGTGGAAATTCTTTGAGTAATCCTACTGCCAGGCCAGTTGATCCGTTGCCGGTTTTAACTGAAAATGAAGCGCCCGTGATTTCAGAAAGATAGTGAGCCAGATCATCGGCTGCTTTACGTGTTCGCTCAGATGCGGTTTCTGAGACCACGATCGGTATTTTGGCATTACCGTTCTCAGCGATCAGACAAGCGGCCTGCTTCCATTCCGCAGGGAGCAGCGAGCAATAAAAAAAGACGGCGAAAAGAGAAAGAAACCAAAATGCCGGAACACGTTTCCATCTGGACTGTTGAATCATGGGTGAATCGTTAGCTCAATAAAAGGAACGGTTGTTGAGTTGAATCAGACCTGCTGACTTTGAAACATTCAAACGAAGCAAGTTTACTTTACAGATTATTACAGCGAATACGAGAGAGCAGGGAGCCCCTGTGCATCCTGTCCGGGAAACCCTCGCCCACTTTTTTGAATCGAGTCAGGAAGGTGATGATTCGTTTTTGAACACAAGGCATCCCTGGCAGACAATGTTCCTGCCGCAAGAGAGACTGTTTTAAAATACAAAAAAGATGTCGATTTCCGGGCTGATTATAGATTACGAAAACAGTCTTTCACAGCCAGGAATGTATTTCTCTTTATGATGGCCGCGCGGAACAGTTCCTGGTAGATCACAACCGAAGGTCTTTGGAAAAATTGTTTTCGAGAGAATACCCGAAATTTGAATCTATGTCGGTAGCTTAAAAGGTGAGGCGGCTCATGAAACGAAGGCTGCTCACTTTTATTTTAGTCATTCAGTGGTTCGGGATTTTCATCTGCGGGGGCTGGGGCACATTTTTTATAATGCTTTGTGAAACGTGTCAGGGACGTTAGCACCAGCACTGTCGGGCAAGCCGATCAGTGGCACGCACTCGTCTGATTTTGTAGGACACATTGCAAATAATAGAGAGGTTTCGGGGTGCCATGGCCCAATTGTCCGGCCGTGATTGGGTACTTTGTGGAACATCGGAAATGATCAACGTGATTGTTCTTTAACCTTAATAATCACGAAAGAATCTGACAGGTGAGAAGTCAGATTCGTGGATGGCCCCGAATGCAATTCGGGGTTGTCGCAGACAACAGGAAACTGTCAGGGTAAATCTTCGAAGCATGAGAATCATTTCAATACCAGTAGCAATAAGGGACGAACCCGTGTATCTCTTCTATCGGGGTTGGATTCCTGGAACTGCATTGATCGCTGACTCTGACAGTTTCCTGCTCGCTGTGCTCGGCCCGAATTGCATTCGGGCTTACCCTGCTTTGTTGGACGGTGGGATGGTTGTTCGGGCACTGTCGGGCAAGCCGACAGATGGCACCCGCACGGGTAAGAGGACATTGAAATATTGTTATTGTTGTGGAATTCTTGTGTTCGATTTGTGGTTCTGTTGCATGTTGAGTTATTCATGGTGGATTATTTTGTGGAAAGTCATGGTGGCGTCAAGGGGGATGAATCATATCATGTGGCGATACGGGTTGAAGTCGAACCGATGCTGGGGTGATCAGTGGCGGTGCCGGGGCGATGGGCTGCGATGTGTGGCGACCCGCAGGGTTACATTACGAACGGGTGCGGTTTCAGGCAGCGCAAATCGGGAAAAAACAGTCTGTTTTGCGGTGAAGACCTGGAACAGGTGACTTGTGTTTCAGTGCACTGAAAACTGGTCACGCGCGCGACTCAGTCAGGTGCTTATTCTGGTTGGGGCCAGGCGGGAGTCAAGTCGAATCTTTTCAGCATGTGACAGCAGGGAGTGAATCTGTTTTCAGGAATGGAACAAGGGCTGGGGAGGTGAAGTGTGTGAAACTGAGAACGGTAAAAGAATACAGGCTGCTTACCGTGATGGATAAGCAGCCTTTAAGTGGAGGCGGCGGGTTTCCAGAATGGAAGACGTAAATACATAAAAAAAGGGTTTGCGAAGAGTGCATTTTTCTAATTGGACCCACGAATGGCCCTTTTTGGTCGCCTGATTGGATCTGTTTCGGACGGTTGTTTTTTGCTGTCGATGACATTGGGAATCGTATCATGCAGCAATTTGGTTTGGCGAGATGAACTTTCGCTTCCCGGAGTTTTGAAATTATCTATTCGGATGAATGACGCTTGGAGGGCATGATCTCCTCCTCAATTGTTCCAGAATCATGACTAGTAAATTATCAAGTTCTGATTCCAGTTAACGGGGCAAGGTCACTCCTTTGCGGTTGATTTTCGGTCGCAAGCCTCAGAATTTTTCTGCGAGCAGATTCTAAGGAGTTGACCAAAGCTGCACCACCATGCTCATCATTTTCGGCAGCGACAATCTCTAAATCGTTCAGGCCGATGAAGCGAAACACCGTCCGTAAATGTGGATCAAGATGGTTATTTTCCTCGTTTCGACCTCCGGAACCGTAACCACCATCACCACGGGAGATAACCGCAATCATCCGTTTACCGTGAACGAGGGGTGTATACGGTGATTCTTCGTTATCGGGATTGAATAAGAACGTTCGACCTATACGCACAATCTGATCTATGTAAGCTTTGAAGCCGCTTGGCATTCCGAAATTGTAAAATGGAATCCCCGCAACAATCACATCAGCCAGCAATAGCTCGTCTATCAGTTCGTTGCTCAATCGCAAGGCATCCTGCATTGCTTGGTTGCGTTCGTCAGGTGACGTAAATGCCGCTGCGATCCACTCTTCCGTCACGTGCGGCAATGGGCTTCGTCCAATATCACGATACGTCACGGTGTTGATTGGGTGGTTGACCTGCCATCTTTGCACAAAGTCGGCTGTGAGACTACGTGTGTGAGAACGGTCGCTGCGGGGGCTTGAATCAATGTGGAGTAGGTGAGGCATTTCAGTTCTCCTTTTCAACAATAAGTTTTGGCATCTGAATTACTGTAACTTTGCTGTTATAATTTCCATTCAAGAGACAGGTTCAACCGGGCACAAATTTGTGGGGTACTTTCTTTTAAGTAGGGTACGAGAAAGATGAGTGAGATAGATGTAACCGAAGTCTTCGAAAAATGCTTGGGTTGTCGCTACATGGTGGCAATACTCCGACGCATTGAGCAAGGAATTCAACGACCGGGGCAATTGGAGAAGGCAGTCGATGGGATGACTGCGAAAGTCCTTTCGGAGAGACTAAAGCGACTCGTCGAATATGGCGTCGTTGAAAAGACGAGTTACTCCGAAATTCCTCCACGAGTCGAATACACTTTGTCTACATTTGGTCAACGTTTGCTAGAAATCATCGACGAAGTTGACATTCTTCATAAGGAGGCTCGGTTGAAGAAATGACAAAACACCCGTGGGTTCCCGCCTTCCAGTTCGAGCGATCCGGAAGGCGTGGTGATACTGTTTGTTACGTTATACCCCTCTTTTTTTTTACGATAACTGCACACCACACGCCGAGATATGCGGGTGATCTCTTCTCGTTGATGGCCTAATTCCAGATGAAGACACCTATGGACATAATCAGAGGCGAAAACCCTCACTTACGATATGTTGCATGTAGCAGTTTAATTTCTATGGGGGCAGAACGCATCTTTCGACACCTGTTTTCGGTTCCAGCATCAGATGATTGCGAAAAAGAAAAAATAGTACCGGCTTGATATGGAGAGCGTAGCAAAGTTAGAGTGGTGAAATAAATAGGTCTGGAGTGATTTCAGCCTCAATCCCAATGGTCAATGTTATCTCGAAGCAGGGAGACACGCATGAAAATGTTCCAGAGTCTGATCTTATCAACCATGATTGTAATTTCTCTGCTGGTGCAAACCACCATGGCAGCAGGCCCGGGAACGCTTTCGCTTAAGAAGAAGCAAATGCTGAAAGCGACGTCACCGTTGTTTAAAGCCATCTATCAAAATCATTCTGGTCAGGAAATGATTAAATTGAATGGCTTTTCACCTGATAACGGTCTCACATGGGAGCCTGTGAAGCCCAGTCCCGATTTTGACAAAGACCTTCCGTATGGTTATCGACGCAGTCCTTACGGTCTCTGGCGAGATCCGGTCAACGGCAACATTCTGTCGCTTTTCAACTGTATGGACACCCCAGATAAAGACCCCAAAGCACATGAGCCACGATGGCAATGGCACTGGTACTACCTTCGCTACCGCGTATCGACTGATGGAGGACGTACCTATCTGTACGATAAACCTATCGTCCAAAAGGGAAAACAGTATTCCACCGAGCACCCTGTTGACGGTGTGCATATCAGTAAGAATTGCTACTTTCTTGGCGATCTCGGCTGTGATCCGATTCGTACCCGCGAGGTCACGATCCTGGTTCCGATGCAAATGCCCCCACTCGCCAATGACGGCAAAAGTCTTCACAACCCCGGTGGGGGCTGGTACTGGCTTCAAACCAGAATCCTCATCGGACGCTGGACGGAAAATAACGATATTGAATGGGGGTCGTCTGAACCGATCGTGGGGGACGGTAAACGCACCGTTCGCGGGTTGTATGAACCGACTCTGGCCCAAATGCCGGATGGGAATATCATCTGCATTATGCGAGGCAGTAACGGAGGCAAGAGCGACCCTTCGAACAAGCTACCCAGCCGCAAGTGGCTTAGTGTCTCTAAAGATGGCGGTCATAAGTGGAGCAAGCCAGAGCCCTGGACCTACTCTGATGGCGAACAGTTTTTTTCTCCCTCTTCGATGTCAGAACTGATCACTCACTCCAACGGTCGTACCTATTGGATTGGAAACATCAGTGAGAAGAACTGCCAGGCCAATCATCCCCGCTGGCCCCTGGTGATTGGGGAGGTCGATCCGAAAACCTATGGAATCATTCGCGAGAATCTGGTTGTGATTGACACGAAACTACCTGACGAAGAGGACGTGAACCTGTCGCACTGGCACTCCATTGAAGACCGCCAGACGGGCAACATCGTCATCACGACGTCCCGGGCGAGTAAGGGTTACAAAAGCCGCAGTCCAGTCATTTATACAATCGGTGTTGAAATGGCCCGTCCCCACGAATGAAGCCAGTTATACGTGGGAGCTGAAGTCAGTTGTCAGGGTGTCTGCTCGCACTAAGGCCTGCCGGCGACACTCCAGATCGTGTGATTCAGCGTAGTGCCAATTCGGAATAATTGAGCGAAATTGTTTGGTTTTTATGGAGCTGATTGGCAGGGGATAAACGATGCTTTAAAAACCGTCCGCTCGGACTCTAACCCCAAAGAGTGTTAATAAAAGTGTGATATATCGAAAAGTTGCGTCCCAATCCTCTTGAGACAAATCTGGAAATGCATCATGAATGTAATCAGGGATCGGTTCACCTTCTAAATGGTTCGTAATCTCTGCTAATTCTGTATGATGTTTTTTTAAACGAAAATAAAATTCTGTAATTTGATCATTTTTTTGTGATGCAAATTCAATTCTTGAGATTGCATCAATGTTTTCTTCAGAATGGGATCCATGTAAAAGAAGGTTTTTATTAAATTCTTCCTGTTGTTCAGGCCGTAAATTGCCCGCATATGCAGAATGTATTAGTTCTTCTAGCTTTTCTCTGACTTTGATATCTTGCTGAAAATAGAATTCCATACTTAATCTCTCTTTAGGAAGAAGTACTAATCTAGTGGTCCGTCAATGCTGAATTTGACCTGTCCCCGAGAATGACACCAGTCATAAGAATTGATGTCCTACTGTATCAGTGGCTTGTCTTCAGGGAAATGCTCCAGTAGTTCTTTGAGTCTGTCTTTGTGCTCAAGGGTATGCCGACGGATGCTCGTGGTTTTCAGTAATGATTGCAGATTCCCTCTGGAACATGCCTGGTACTTTGACATGATCCAAGCAAATTCAAGGGCGTAATCAGGAGTCATTTTCAGGAGCGTCCTGCGGGCCAGATTGATTTCGTTCCGGTCCAATGGGCACCAGCGTGCTCCATACTTTGCTAACAGGTGAAGCATCTTCATCTGATTTCTGGCAGTATCTGTATCGTATTTATCCGGGGGAACATCCCAAGTGAGGTTTCTCAGGAGAGTTCCGAAGTCCAGCGAAGTTAACAAAGACTGAATTCCGGAACAGCCTCCGTTGGGCTGATCATTGGGCTGCATTCCTTTTTTGAGCAAGCCTTCAATCAGATCAAAACTTTCATCTTCACTGCAGTATTTCAAAATATCGAAAACTGCAGGATGATCGGGGGGATCTTGATCTGCTTCATCGTCAGAACCTCTTCGTGTCCATACAGCGTCGCATACCCCAGTGCAAACAATCCTCCCGTTTCAGGATCAATTTCCTGGCCGGGTTCTGCTTCACCCTGTGAAAGCGGGTCCGCCCCAGCCCAGATCAATAGAGAAATCTACTTTAGGTTTGCCCTCCTTGCAGTGATGTTGCAGAGCGACATTGGCCTGTTCCTGAAAACTGGGAAACCGCCCCTGATATTTCTTGAAGATGCGTAACGCAGTTCGGATGCGATTGCATAGTGCGGTAGCCAGCGGTAAAACTGGCTTACCAGCCTTCCCGCTGCAGCAGCCTGGCGATCCGGCGATAACCGAACCGGGGCCGTGACCGTACCAGCTCATACATGCGCTTGACCAGGGACGGCTCATCACTGCGAGGGCTTACCTGGTAACGCTGAATGGCCCGGGGCTGATCCAGAACCAGGCACGCTCTCCGCTCAGAAACACGGAACTCATTCTGGATCGCTTTGACGGCGGCTCGTTTTCGGGAAGGGCTTACCAGTTTCCCTCCGAGATATATTTCAGCATTTTGTTATCCAGAGACAGATCGGCGACCAGTTCTTTCAGTCGCTTGTTCTCGTCTTCCAGTTGTTTGAGATGCTTGGCTTCTTCCGATTTCATGCCGCCGTACTGATTCCGCCAGCGCTGATAAGTGGATTCACTGACTTCCAGGGCTGTAGCACGGAAGCCAGGTCTTTATCGGCATTCAGCATCGCATCCGCATCACGCAGGTTGCGGACAATTTGCTCGGGGTTGTGACGTTTTCTTCGCTTGTTCATCAAAAGTTCTCTTCGTCAAAAGGACGCTAAGAACCTTCATAACAACTGGACCAGTTTTTGAAAAGCAGACCATACGCATTTCCGGACTCGCTCATGCCATGGCCACCAACCCGGCAGTACTGGGACTGATCTTACTTCGAAAAATACCTGAAGGGGAATTGATTGTCTGCTTCGCAGTCGAAGCTGAGCCTTTCTGCCTGCTCACGCCAATATGTTTTGAACGACGTTTCCGTACACATCGGTCAGGCGGAAATTGCGCCCGGCATAGTTGTAAGTCAGCTGTTTGTGGTCCAGACCAAGCAAATGCAAAATCGTTGCGTGCCAGTCGTGAATGTGGACCGGATTCTCGACGGCCTGATATCCCAGTTCGTCCGTCGCACCATAACTGAGCCCTCCCTTCACGCCACCTCCTGCCATCCAAAGCGTATATCCTTTGTTGTTGTGATCACGACCCGTTCCACTCTGGGCGTACGGTGTTCGACCAAACTCACCCGCCCAGATGACGAGCGTGTCATCGAGCAGTCCCCGCTGCTTGAGATCGGCAAGGAGTGCCGCTACCGGCAGGTCGGTCTGTTCGCAACTCTTTTGCAATTCCGACTCCAGCAGAAAGTGATGGTCCCATTTCGCGGGAGAGGTCACTTCAACGAAGCGAACGCCCGCTTCCACCATCCGACGCGCGAGCAGACATTGTCTGCCAAACAGGTCAGTCGGTTTACCGGGTCCGACCCCGTATGCTGACAGAGTCTGTTGGGTCTCGGATGAGACATCCAGTAGTTCAGGAACTTCATCCTGCATCCGAAACGCGAGTTCAAATGATTCGATCGCTCCCTCGATTTCGGGGTGATACACATCCTGACTCAGTTTATGTTCATTCAGTTCACGGATCAAATCGAGTTGCTTTCGCTGCATCCTGGTCGTGAACAGACTGTTTTCGATGTTCTTCAGTGGTGGACCAGGTTCTTTATCTACTCCCAGGAGAGCTGCATAAAACCCGGGAATCTGGTTCGTTCCAATTTTTGTCGCCTGGCAGATCGCTGGAAGAAATGCGCTTCCGTAGTTTTGAGCACCGCCATTATCCGAGGGGGGATTCAGTGTTACAAATCCCGGTAGATTTTCGTTTTCCGTTCCCAGGCCGTAGAGTGACCACGCGCCGACGGAGGGTCTCGTAAACTGAAAACTACCGGTATGCATCTGAATAAACGCTTGCGCATGGTTCGGCAGATCCGTGTGCATACTTTTAAGAAAGCAAATATCGTCGGCGTGCGCAGCCAGGTTCGGAAGTAATTCCGAAAACCATTGTCCTGATTCGCCGTGTCGTTTGAACTGAAATGGCGAGCCCAAAAGCGCAGCATTTCCGCGCAAGACGCTCACGGCAGTCTTCTGTCCTTCCTTGTCACTTAACTTGGGTTTATAGTCGAACAGATCCACATGAGACGGGCCACCATTCATACAAAGAAAAATTACACGCCTGGCTCGGGCAGGAAAGTGAGTGGGTTTGATTGCCAGACCCTGGCCGGAAGGATTTTGTCCCCGTGCTGCCTGATCATGGGCGAGTCCCGCAAACGCAAGATAGCCGAACCCTGATGCAAGTGATTGTAATGCCAGGCGACGAGAGAGTTGGGGTTGAGGCCGTTTCACAATGGTATCTCCGCTTGTCTGGTAAAAAGTATGTGGTTTTCGGATACAGGGTTTATCTCTGAGAGCATTTTGTTCTACCAATTGGATCGCATGGAAGATCTCATGACTGATTTAGTGGTGCCTGCTCCCGCAGATCGCCGTAATTTAATTATAAATACTCAACTGTAGAAATTCGCTGTCAGTCGAGATTTCGAAACTCTGCAGTCGAGAGCAAACTTTGACAGAAACTGATCAGTCCTAAAGATGCCTCCGACTGAAGTTTATCGTTCGTTTCCGTAACCTCCGCGAGAAACTTCATCCCGTACTGTTCTTCAAATGTATCCGGATCGCGACTGAAACAGAGCCGATAAGCAAGTCGCAGTCGATCTTGATCGCTGTCAGCTTCATTCATTAATCGCATCGCCAGGCTACGTGCCCGTTCCAGAACGAACGGACTGTTCATAAGATATAAAGCCTGAACTGGAACATTCGTCTGTTCACGGTCGCCCGTGACCAGACTCGGCTCGGCAAAGTCGAACAGTTCCAGTACGTCCGGTAACCGGTCACGAATGACCGGCAGATAGACCGAACGATGGAGTGTCCCATCCAGATCGGGCGGCAGTCGCTTATCGAGGCCGATCAGAGAGATGGGGCGGTCTCCGATGACATTGGCGACGAGAGAACCCTCTGGTCGAGTTAAATCAAGCTCCCCCGAGACAGCGAGCATCGCATCGCGAATTGCCTCGGCTTCGAGACGTCGTTTCGGCATGCGCCAGAGAAACCGGTTTTCAGGATCGACCCGGAATGCGGTTTCACGGAACGACGAATCCTGACGGTAAGTTCGCGAGAGAACCAGTTTGCGTACCAGCGTTTTCAACGACCAGCCCTCTTCAATGAACTGCAGCGCCAAGGTGTCGAGTAATTCGGGATGCGATGGCGCTGCGCCTGTTGTCCCGAAGTTATCGACTGTTGAAACGAGGCCGACACCAAACAGATGCTGCCAGACTCGGTTGACGAATACTCGACTCGTCAGTGGATGGTCGGGATGCGTCAGCCAGATTGCCAATTCCCGACGACCGCTTTCATCCGAGGGGACGGAGATCGAATCCGACACGGCGATGGCGCGTGGAAACGCGCGCGGGACGGTTTCTCCGGGGTGATTTATATCGCCCCGGGAATATATGGGAGATTCGAACATCTTTTGCGAATCGAGAACGCCCATGGCAATGGGGATCGGCTTTCCCTGCTCGTCGATTGTTTGCAGTTTGCCGACCAGTGGACCGGTCTTCCAGATGTTAGCCAGAACGTCGCGAAGCGTGAAGACCTTCTTCGGTTTCTTCCCCGAAAAGAGGGCCACCTGAGTCTCTTTCATCTCGGCTGCTTCCGCCCGCAGGCCAGCAAGCTGTTTCTCCATCTCAGCCACTTTTTTCTCAGGAACGCCATCATGCAGAATCACTTCGTCTGGCAATCGCGGCAGAGGCATCAGTTCGCCTCCCTGCTGACTTGCTGGTGAAACAAACGTACCAAAGTAGGTCTTCGTACTGCCAAAGATCCCCACGAGAGAGTAGTAGTCCTGCATGGCAAAGGGATCATACTTGTGATCGTGACATCGGGCACAGGCCACCGAACTCGCCAGTATTCCCCGGCTCATCGAATCGATCTGCTCGTCGTAAATATCTGCCTGAAATTGTTTCTGATTCGATTCGGAAAGATTCTTCGTTCCAATCGCCAGGTAACCTGTCGCGATCAGCAGACGAGCTCGTTCCTGTTTGGACTCATAAGGTAGCAGGTCTCCTGCAAGTTGTTCGGTGAAAAATTGATCAATCGGCACATCCGCGTTCACGCTGTCGATTACATAATCCCGATATCGCCACGCATGCGGAAACGGAATGTTCGCTTCCTTTCCGCTGGACTCACCAAAACGAGCCACATCGAGCCAGTGTCGACCCCAACGCTCTCCAAACCGGGGTGAAGCAAGCAGACGATCGACCTCTGAAGAAAGAGCCTGATGGACTCCCTCGGTTTCACAGGCTTCCACAAACTGTTTCACAGCCTCGGGCGAGGGGGGGAAACCGACGAGATCGAAGTGCAGCCGTCGCAATAAAATCTTCGGTTTCGCATCGTCGGCAGGTTTGAGTTGATGTTCTCTCAAACCTGCGAGAACGAAACGATCAATTTTAGATAGTGACCACGTATCATCTTCAAGTTGTGGTGGAGCCGACGGGCTCGGTTTTTGATAAGCCCAATGTGTCTTCGCGGCCTGCATCCCTGACCAGTCACCTGGAATGCTCGCAACATCACCGTCGCGCGGATCAGGTGCACCCATCTCAATCCATTTCTCAAAATCACGGATCACGTTAGCAGAAAACTTCGCTTCTTTGGGAGGCATCTTGAGATCGACGTCAGCGTGAGAAATCGCACTCAATAGAAGACTTGCCTTAGGCTTTCCAGGCACAATTGCCGGACCGCGGCCACCACCCGCACGGATTGCGAGGCGATCATCAACGCGCAGGCCTCCCTCGGCGGTCCCTGATTCCGTGGAGTGACAATCGTAGCAGTGCTTGACAAGAACAGGACGGATTTGTGATTCGAAGAAGTCGATTCCAGAATCGGACTGTTGAGTTGCGTCCACGTTGTCTGCAGAATCTGCCTGAAAGGATGTTGGGGAATTATCCCGTTCATCCGCCATGAGTTCGAGGTTGATGGTTGATAGCAGGCCGATGAAAATAAACAAGCGTCCGAACATCACACTTTTGCTCCTCAGAAGAAGAACCATTAACCGAAAATTCTGATAGGGATCAGCTTGGAATACCACTCCAGGCATGGCTTAGCTTTTATTGTACCTGCTGCGGTTCCTCTATGTCTAACACGTGATGATATTTCTCCACTTTTATTATCCTTCCATTAACTGGGTAATCAGTTCAATGACCTGATAAAAACGGACCCGCTTTGCCTGGCCGCAGGCAGCAGTCCCCAGGGCCACAGCCAGGTGCGTCTTGCCGGTGCCTGAATTGCCCACCAGCAGGATGTTCTCCCGCCGCTCGATAGAGAAGGTCCGCGCAGGACCAATATATCGCCGCTGAAAAACGACTCGATGGGAACCGATTCGTAGTTCCCAGCATCGGAGGGAATAAAAGTTGGAGAAAAACGCCACGCGCTAGACACGGCGCTCGCGGGCGTTGTTATGATGTCGCGTAATGCGAGCCTGGAGAGGTTTCGGGCTCAACCCAAATGAGAAATACCAGCTAAAGGCATCTGGATACGCTGAAACATGAAGGACCACATGAAACACGCAAATGTCTTACTGATCCCGCTCCTGGTGTCCCTGCTGCTCACGCCGCTGGCGGGGAATGAAGCCGCAGACCCTCCTGAACCCGTCGCGCGCGAGGAACAGGTTCGCCTCGCTGAGGACTCCGTCACGCGATACGCGGTTGTGGTTGGGGACGAGGAGACTTCCACTGCTGCTGAGCGTTTTGCAGCGGAGGAACTGGCTCTTCTTCCGCAAATCCGTGCATCCGGAGCTGAAGAACGAGGTGCTCATCAATGAGTATCTCGATGCCTGTTTCGGTCCGGCTGCTGGTCCCATGCGGCAGTATTACAACCGGCTCGCTCTGTTGACTGAAGCCGGTAACAAGCCGTATTTCGAGACGCCAGCCTCGCTGATTCCCTGGCTGAACTCCGAGTTCTACACGCAGGTCAACGCCTGGCTGGACGAGGCCGAAACGCTCTGCCATGGCAAGGAAAACGCAAGGTATCTGTGGCACGTGCAACTGGAACGCGTGCCGGTGGATTCCGGAATGCTGCACCTGTGGCATCGTTATGCGGAGAGCCCCGCGTGGAAGGGGCGGAAGGAAGACGTGCTGCGCCGCTACGAGAAGAACAAACGCATGTTGATTCAAACCTGGGCCACAACGGTAGATGCATGGGTGAAATCCGGAGCCGGTGCCATTGATGGCGAACTGGCGGCCCTGCGACTTGAGCCGCCTGCCCGGTTCGCAGACCGCAACGCGAACCTGCGGCTGGTGGGCACAGGAGCGCCGGCATCCCAGCGCGTGGAAGACGCCACCGCCGCGGGTGGTCAGGCTCGTCGCCTCGGCCACGGCAAGCCGAGCGATCACAGGTTTCCCTTCGTGATGAAGGTTCACGACGATGTGGCTGCACGTGACTTCG
>NZ_CAXAVM010000142.1:0-18881 GCF_963972345.1 uncultured Gimesia sp.
GTGCGAATGTCAGGATAATGCGACGTTCCGTATCAACGACCCACCCGGGCATCATTATGTGCTTGCCATCAGCGTAGAACACGATCACATGCACGGCAGCCTGCTCAAATGAGTCGGCAATTTCTTGAGGTACCGTTCCCCCCATCAAGGCTGCCGGGTTCTCTACAGGAGATTGGGTAGTGGGAGTTTGCGGAGCAGGTCGTTTGACTGGTGCTTCTGATCCCTTCTGAGCCCCCTTGCCAGGAGTGCCACCAGGATAATCAAGTCCCCACTCTTCATACTCGGAAGCATCAGAGATCGGGGCAGCTGCGGCAGCGAAACTTGGATCGCCCAGAGTGTTGAAAGCAACTGCTCCACAAAGCAGGCTTTTGACCAGTGTTTTGTTGCAGAATTGTCGAAACAGTTTTGTGTTAATGTTGAATGTCATGTCAGGCTCCAGAAGAAAAAGGTTGTGTTTTTTTGAGGTTGCTCTCGTTGAGACAATTCCCTTACACGCCACCCTCTGAGTTGTGACACTCCAGAGAAGTTTTTTTCTGTTTTCCTGATGATTTGAGTCCAGTCTGTGGGAAAAATGCACCGAATTCGTTCAAAAACTCCGGTTTTACAAGTGTAATCTAGATTCGGCCATTGTGCGTAACATGAGGAAATGAAGTCACTTAATGATAAATCGCTACATGAAAATGAACTCCCCCCGTAAAAATCCCGACGCGGTTGATCAAGGAGAAGGAAAAGCAGGCAACCAGTCCTGAAATACAATATCGGCCAGGATATCGAACAATAGTTCACATACACTATTGGCCACAAATCTCATCCTCAGAAAGTTTACATGTTTTTTCTGGGGAACTTCAACCACCTGCCACTTTGCAGGAGACGAAGTTGTTGATCGAATACAGAAGAAGAGAATAGAATGCGGTCAGCCCGCATCGTTCTCCGGGCTATCTACCAACGGTGTCGGAAGCTGGCAAATTAGGATAGAGATCACCACCGGGAACGGTAAGATAACGTGTATCGTCCGCGGGGGCAGGTTATTCTTCACGCAACCCGTCGACGAGTTGTTGGGGGCGATTTTTGATGTCACACAAATTGGCTCGCATCAATTCATAATAGGTAGAGGCTTGAACGATCAATTCACGCATACAGTTATGGAACTTCTCACGGATTTAGCTACTGACAGTGATACCGCGTGATTAATTGATACAAGGTAAAAGTAAGCGAGTGAGTCAGACCATGAATGACAGTAAGAGACTGAGCAGACGTTTTAGGACACATGCTTTGCTGTGATTTCTGCAAAGTCTCGTACGTTACGGTTTTTGAAAGAACATTATGAAAAAGTATGCCCCTCAAGCATTGATTGTCGGTTTTATGTTACTGGCACTCGTGCGCTACGGCGTACGGACTGGCTTTCAATTCGGACCTACGAACGGGGAAGTGATTCAACAATATCAATCACAGTTTGAGTCGCTACATTCGACGTTGGAAGATGTCATATCTCGTATTGATGGACTCACTCCGGTGGAGGATACGAAACTCGATCTCACGCTGGATCCAAAACCGATTTTAATCGTGGGTGATGCGGAACTAACTAACACCTCAATGATCTCTTTAAGTTATTTGAAAACTTATCAAACGCCTGATTTGATTGGATCGAGTGACCTGACGGCTGGAGACTACGAGCATCAGCGTTTTTCAATCGATGGTGATGATTTTCAACATACGATTGCATGGATGGGCGATGATAATCCCATGGTCTCTTCCGCGCTCGAGAGTGATGGATCCGATATGGAAAAAATGCTCCAAAAGACTTTGTCACTGAAGTATCTGATCGTCGGACGCAGCCGAGAGATGAAGCCGAGCATTTATGACGAACACGGTCGCCCGACGGAAGATATACCATGTGATGTCTTTCTGGTGAGGCTCAAAACAGGAAAAATCGTTGGGCAGGCACCTCTGTTATTACCAGCTGCTGCGCGACCCGGAGGCAGCATGGGACCTGGCGAAATTGTCAACGAGGTCATTCGTCAGATCGGTGAGGTGTGGGGCAATGGAGCTGTGATTAAGTGACGCGTGCCAGTATTTTAGCGATCATCGTAGTATGGCATCCCGGATCTGACAAAAATTCTTAATCAATCTGCGAGTCAACGGTCCGAGTTGCCCAGGACGAAGAAACTCGCCCAGAAGAATAGATGGGCGGCCCTTTTGACCTTGCCCCCCTTAACCGCGTCCAGAACTTGATATACTAATCAGGTTTCTGGACCAATTGAGGAGGAGGCAACATGTCCACCAAGCGTGATTCACCCGAATCGATCATTTCGAAGCTCCGGGAAGCCGAAGTTCATCTTGCCCAGGGGATGACGATTCCCCTGATGTGCAAAAAGCTGGTAATCCATTAGCAGACGTACTACAAGTGGCGTCGGGAATATGGCGGTTTGCGGATGGACCAGGCAAAACGTCTGAAAGTGCTGGAGAAGGAAAATGCTCGACTCAAGAAGTTGCTGGCGGAGTCGGAACTGGATAAAGCCATTTTGCGGGAAGCTGCCTCGGAAAACTACTGAGCCTGTCGAAACGGAGTAAGGCGCTGAATTTCGTGAGAGATTCCCTGGGACATGATCAGGTTTCGGAACGTCGGGCCTGTCGTGTCCTGGGACAATCCCGTTCCACGCAACGGAGGTAGGGTACCCAGCGATGAAAGGTCCCGGGTGTGACGAGCGTGATCAGTTCGTTGATCGCTTTTCCCGAGTGGCTTGTCATATTTCAGGAGCTGCGCACGTTCGTGGGATTTTGTATGAATCTCTCCTGAAATACGGTCCCGCAGAATCCGGTTCTCATTTTTCAAGTAGAGGACGTATTTGGCCAACAGGCTGTCGGAAGCACTCGCAATCAGTGTCAGCAGTGGATGAAAAAGTAGGATCCTCGTGGAAAAATCAATCTCTCGGTGGTAACATGCTTTAAAATGAGGCGATGTTATTTTATTTGTAACCCGCTGAGATACAATTTACATTCGATGGATGACCTGATTCAGTGCACCGCTAAATCTTCACGGTTGGAGGCGATAACGTGAATTACACACAACACATATTCCGTCAAAGTGCGTTTAATAAAGAAGCATCAGTGCAAGTAACCGACGAAACAATTCAGTTGCTCGACAAAAGTGGAGCGATGAAGCGGGAAATCCGTTTCGAGGATGTCGACAAACTGCATATTTATGATGGAGGTTACGCCTTCGACGAGAACAAAAAGTCGTTCACGTACGTTTTCGCACGCATCATTCCTAAGCAAGGGAAGTCGATCCTGTTTCTATCGAGTTACTTCTTGGGGTTTGGTCGTCGAAAAATAAAGGCTAGAGATCTTAGTGATACTTTCAAAGATGTATTAGAGGAATTGAAAGCAGAAGTAAGACGACGGAATCCAGACGCTGTGATGATTGAGGGCGACCGCGGGTACTCCATTCTATGCTACACAATGTCCTTGCTTTTTGGATTGGGATTTCTCGTGACTTTGCCCTCCCCAATCATCACCATCTACTATCCGAGATTGGCTAAAGGAGAATTGTGGATATTTTGGATCGGGATGCTTTTTATCTGCTTCATATTCACTCGTTTTTTCTGGTATATGGCACAGTCATATGCGGTCACGCGGACCAAACTCTCAGAAGAATAACTACGATTCTCTCTCTTCTAGAATGAGCCTCCACAACTGACGGATTATCGTACAAGACACGAAATTATCATGCATTGAGGTCTATGTGTTACTTGAATGGCTATCAATACGAAAAGACCCTCTTGACGTGCCTCTTCCTTAACCAGAACTTGAGATACTATTCAGGCTTCGGGACTAATTGAGGATGAGGCGAACGTGTCTTCGTCGGGCCTGAGGTCTCCCAGCTCTTTGACATCGTAGACCGGTTAAAGGTCTTGAGGTATTTCAGTTTGAGGTCTTTGAGGTTGTCTCCGGCCTGTTCGCCCAGCGACGCAAGACGGGTGTGCTTTGCGGCGATATCAACGCCGCTGGATAGTCGAACACACCGTGAACTGGCTGTTCGATTTTCCTCGCCTGTTAATACCGTATGAACGATACAGTCATTTGTTTTAGGATTCGCACAACTCGCGTGTATGTTCACCTTACTTAATAAGTTGTGAAGCCAGTTCTAGGATGTCGTGACAATCAGAAGGGCAAAGCGTATGGCCGAGCCGATTTTGTCAACTGCTAAACTGGCCAATCAGCAGCTGTTCTACTAGCAAAGCCAGACTTCCTGATATTCATTTACCAACAGGAGTTGCTTCTGGCTGCCCGACGATGAAGAAGCTCGCCCAGAAGAATGGGTGAGCAGATCCGCTTTGAGTCCGCCTCTGTAAAATGAGTTTTTGCTGGGCAAATTGCATGGACTTGACTTGATCGCCAGTTTGTACGAAATGCTGATAAAACAATCCCATCAGTTCGCGCGTCTCTTTATCCGGTACTTCGAACATACTCATCAGCAGGCTATGGGCTCCAGCAACTAAAAATGCGCGTTGCAATCCCCGCACCCCGTGCCCCAATTCAGAATCTCCCAGGCCGCTCTCGCATGCACTTAACACAACCAGTTCCGTATTGCGGAAATTCATTGATGAAATTTCCTGAGCAGTCAGCCAACCGTCCTCAAGATCGACGGTTCTCTCCTCACTGTTTGTCGCCAGTTGATTGGCTCCAGCGAGAACAAGTCCGGATCGCATCAATGGATTGTCGACGTAGCGCAGTCTTCCCAGAGCCGAACCAGAAGATCGCTTCACGGATCGACTCTCGTTGAATGCTCCGGCAGTTTCATGAGGGAGATAGAATCCGTGAGTTGCAAGGTGTATGATCCTGGGAGAAACCACAGTCTTGAAGACTTCTTCAGCCGCGTCCCCTCCATAGAAAACCTGCACGGGACCGTAAATGGAATCCTTCAGTTGAGTCTGAACAGATTCCGCTTCTTCCCGGGCGCCCGGTAGTGGCCGCCACCGGAGCGATCTCAGTTCCATCTGCCCGGCACCGCGCAGTGCAAGGCTGAGATTAGGTGACAAGTCGATTCCCAGTGATTTCGCTGTCGTGATCCGTTCCTTGCGAGTCGCGTCATAATCCGGATCGGCAAGCACCAGAGTCCCGCGTCCGGGCGCGGCATTTTCCCGGAGCAGGTCCCGCCCGGAAGAGACATAGCTGATGGCCAGGTCCTCAACCAGATAATGACCATTGGCACGGTTTAACGCGGCAAACGGAATGAAATGGAGCTGCCCGTCAGGGGCGATGACGAGGTTTTCAAGGTTCGATAATTCCGCGTCAAACGGCTGCAGGAGTTGGCGGTACAGACTGGAACTCAATTCCTGATACTGAGACTCCAGTTCTTCCTCGGACATGAAACGCAGCGATCGGGGAACACGTTCAATATGACCCCGAAGTTTCTCAATCTGATCGTTGATGTCCTTCATTCGCCCCAGATCGACGAGGCGACAAGCCCGCGTTGTATCGGATGGCAGAAAGAAGGCGAGGAGGTGCGGGTCGTCTCCTACTCGCGAGGCCGGATCTTTCAGATCAATCAGGCCGCTGACGACAAACTCGATGAGAGCACTACGAGGAGCAAGTTTTCCGCGTATCTGCTCGACATCCACGCCCGTCAATTGCAATTGCAGACCGGCCCCACGGATGGCGAGAGCGACCTGTTCTTGCAGTTCCTGTATGCGGAGCACAGTTTTGGTTTGACGGTTCGGAACGAATTTCATCCCGTCATCCGCCAGTTGCTGCTCCTCGACTTCCACTCCGGTCACGCTTAACTCTGCCAGCCAGATCCTGAGCTGCTGGATTTCTTGGAGCTTGCTGGCGATGTTTTCGTCATGAATCAGGGCGTTCTGAGCAGCAGTCATCTGACAGGCGATGTCTAATGCCAGCCCCTTGCGTCCCAAGAACCGCGAGAACACTTCTGAAACAGAGCTCTCCGGAAGCTGCCCTGAGAGTTGCAGAGTCACGAGTAGTGAATATAGATTAAACCGGTTGTTCAGGAGTTTGGTCAGAGCGGCTTCCGGCCGTAGGACTAGATTTGACATCAAAGAACGTTCATCAATTTCAAAACAACGCTTCAGGAATTCCAGGGCGTCAGCGGTCTTACCCAGGCGCGCCTTCACTTCTGCCAGGTTGTAGAAAATCAGGAACTGAAGTTCGGTCAATGCGCCGCTGCGGTTAATTCTGGAACTGTTTGCTTTCTCGAGATACTGCTCTGCGTGTTTGAGGTCGCCGCGATTGAGGGCCACTGCCCCGAGATTGTGCAGGAGCTCTGAAATCTGTGGATGACTGGGGTTTTGGTAGAACTTTTTATAAATCTGCAGCGAATTCTGAAAATACTTCTCAGCTTCCACATACTTCTTCTGATTGAAGCTCAACATGCCTCGGAGCTCAAGTGCATTCGCGTAGGCTTTCGAATCGGGATCTGTCGACTTCAGTTTCTCAACCAATTCATCAACGACTTCCTGTAAAGGGGGATGAGAGAGAGGAAATTGCAGGAGTTGCCAGCCGGCTGCAAGGATGAATTCGGTCTCAGCACGGGGATCAACGCCAAGACCATTGACGATTTCCATGGATTCCAGCAACGGATAGATGGCCTGCATGTCATTCCCGAGGGCTGAATAAATTGCAGAAAGCGTTTTCAGGGCTTCCGCATTCTTCAGACTCATTTTACCAAAGACGGCTTCAAATCGCTGACAGGTTGATTGAGCCAGTTCCAGCGCTTCGGCATACTGCCCTTGATAACTGTGATACTTCACAAGCCGATGATAACTTTCCGCCAGGGCCGGAGCGTTCTCCCCCAAAATGTCCGTTTGAGTTTTGATCGCCTCATTTAACCATTGCTTAGCCTGCTGAGCTTCTCCGGCCGCCAGCGCACCGAGAGCGGCCTCTGATTTCGCTTCCGCACTGTCCGCGTGTTGATCGCCCAGCAAATCGACTCGAATGCGGACGGACTTGCGATAAGACTCAAGAGCACTGCTGATCCGTCCTGCTTTCCTCTGGAGCTTGGCCAACTCAAGACAGGTGGTCGCGATGTCGCGGTGTTTGAGTCCCAGAATCTCAGTCCTGGTTGCCAGCACTCTTTCCAGCAGAGAGATCCGATCTGCCGTGGCCTCGCTCTCGGACTCATCGAGCGCCTGTGACTCCAGATCCTTAGCCTCCTTCAATTTCTTACGTGCTTCAGAAGACAGGCCAGCAAGTTTGCGTGCCTCACGCAGTTCGTTTTCCGCATCGGCCAGATGCCACGGTTCACTTTGAGCCAACTCTCGGGCATGATCTCGGATAACGCTGAGAACACGCAAGTGTGGCTCCGGGTCCGAAAACTGCCTGGCAATCCCCTTCACCTGCTGGAGAAATCTCAACCACTCTCGTGCCTTGAAAATCTGCGGACGTTCCAGCTTTAAAACAGGAGAAGGACCGTCTTTCAACATCGACGTTGACTTCGGCGAGTACGTACCTTTGTCGAGCACGTTCCACAATACCTCAAACAGCTTAACCGCTTTGTGTGGATTTTCGTCCCTCTGCTCAAGCGAGATCTGTGCCAGTCGAATATCGCACCAGAGAGGAGAGATTTTCTGATCCTGCTGCAAGGTCCCATCCAGTTGGTCGAGCAAGCTGCGTGCCTCGTCATACCGTTCCTGCTCCTGATACATGGAAGTGAGTGTCAGCACGGCATCAACCTGTAATCCCCGATCGTACAAACCGGGTGTTTCGACCATTTTCAGAAATCGTCGAAAGAAGTCTTCCGCGGATACGTATTGTTGTTGCTTGCGATAGAGTCCCGCGACGTTCTTCAATGTGATCAGATGGCCGCGGGTGGGAGGACTTGCAAGTTCATCGAAAATATTGACCGCTCGCAAATAGTTCTGAAGGGCCTCATCGGTCCGTCCCAGAGTTTCGTAGATCGTAGCGACCTGATTGCAGGTTTGTGCGGCAAGACCTCGATCGGCATTCAGAAGCTGCCGCGCCAACTTTTCTGCAATTTCGCAATAAGGAATCGCTTCAATTAGCTGACCAGTATTACGGTAGTAGAACAGAAGTTCGTTCATAGTGATGAGATATTCGATGCCGCTGGTGAGGCGCAGCGCTTTCAGGACGCCTTCCGCCTTGAGCAGCGCGTCGATGGCGTTATCATGGCGCAGTGTATTTCGTATCCTACCGACAATTCGCAGGGCGTGTGCGTATTCCCAGGTCTGGTGCCAGGAATTCTGCTCGTAGACCCCAATAGCGGTCTCAGCCTGTTCCAATGTTTGTGCGGAAGCCGGTTCTGTCCAGTCTGCAATTTCGATCAAAAGTTCTGCGTACGTCGGATGGTCATCCCCCAGCACCGTGCTCATGGGTTTGAGAAGCAACTTGTAGTGGGTGAGCTTTACATCGCGTCCTTGCATGTGTTTCGCGACCTGAAAATCCGCACGTATGGCTGACGGAGTATCCTCCCCGAACAACTTCTGGATCAGCCTGCGATACTCACGGCTCAATTCCAACGCTGCGTTTCCCTCTCCCGCATTCTTTTTTGTATCAATCTGTTTTTGCAGAACCAGGCAACGGTCCATGTCCTGCAATGAATCTTGATTCATTTTTCGACAGCGCCGCAAAACCTTCAGTTCCCACTCAATGTCCCGTATCTGGTGCTGACTCTTTCCCGTATCGGCTTCAATCTGTTTCAGGGTGGCAAGGCTGTTTTCGAGATAGCTCTGAGAGGTCTCCCAGTTATGCTCCAGCAACGCCTGTTGACTGAGATATTGCTCGAGACTGACGAGGTTGTACTCAAGCAGTCGCGTCTGGGAATTGATGAGGCCGACTCGATTTCTCAAGAGATGGCAGGCTTTCTTCAGCGCGTCATGGGCTTCGGCATACCGGCCGGTCTGCATCAGAAGCAGACCGTAGTTGTTGAGAGTGATCGCATAATCCGGCAGGAAATCCGTGTCGGACTGCTCGTAGATTTCAACGGATTTTCGGAAATGGTCATCGGCGGGCTCAGTGGCGCCAGTATACAGTGCCTGGTCGGCCCAGACTTTATGTAAGTAACCATGTACGGGATGCGGACTCTTCGTGACCTGAGGAATCAGTTGATCGAGCCGCTGTATTTGTGTGACCGAGGAACTCGGGTCGTTCATCACAATCAACAGTTCCTGGCTTCTTAACAAAGCTTCGATCACGCTGAGATGGCGATCTCCCAGCAGTTCGAGCAACACGCCGGCACGCAGACGATTCGCCTCTAACGCAGCTCGATAGTCGTTCTTGAGCAGACCATTCTGGAAGTCCCGTTCTGCGTTCAGAAATTTCATACGTTTTGTGAGAGGCAGGTCGGAAATCGCGGTCAGTGTCTGTTGAAAGCGAAGTGCGTCTTCCGTTTTCCAGGACTCGGGCTGATGCAGACTATTGACGATTTTCAACGACTGGTTTGCGTACTGAAATGCGGCAGCAGCCTGATTATTCTCCAGAGAGTAATTGGCAAGATCGCGAAGCCTCCACGCTGCCTCGTCTGACCTGGAACCATAGATCTGCTGTTCGAGTTGGTAGACCTTCTTGGCGAGCGCGATCGCTTCCGTGAGATTCCCTTCGAGCCAAACCGCTTCCATCCTTGTCAGCAGCTTGCGTCTTTGCTTTGCAGCACTGGTGTCGGAAGTGATTGCAGGCCGCGGTGCAACAAGCGGCTGATCTGGTTGTTGTGCTTTAAGAAGCTCTGGTTGAAGTGCTACTCCCGGACTGGCAAACCAGGCGCAAAGTGAGAACAGGAGAGCGAGTACCCCCACGCCCATGGCAGAGAAATTATGGGATGCTGGCACGTACTAGACTCCCAATAATTGTTTCTCTGGCAGGTGTCCCATCGTTCTGAAGACTCCGCAATCGTCATACAGTGAGAATCCGAGCTTAATTATTCTCATTATCGCCTTGGCTTGAACAGAGGTCAAGCTAGTTTAGCCCGTCAGGATGTCGCCCCACGATCCAAATGCCGTTTCCAGCAAAGGTCCCCGGCTCAAATCCGATCCCAGTCAACTCCCAGTTATCCACGGGAACGCTGTTCGTTATCCGGAAAAGCACACATGAAGAACGGAAACGTGGAATCATTTCAGGACAAGTTGAGGAGTGTTTACTCATTCTCAAATAATTGCTGAGCCTGCAGAAGGCCCACTGCGTAATTAGCAATGGCGGCTTGACTACAAAGAATCGCGACCGCATAATGTACGCGAGTATCAGCCCCCTGCTGTGTTTGCAGCAGGTTGCGTTCTTCGGGGTTTTGATATGATTCCAGCACCCATCGAACCACAATTCTCTCTCTGACGTTGGAACAATAACTGGGAAGGTAAAATCACAAACAAGCACCGGACTCAGACATTTCCGATCGAGATGGATTCTGATTTCCTGTGTAATAGCTTTTTTCATAATTTTTTTGCAAATCGCCTGTCACAAGTCGAGTAGTCCGCTGTACGGGAGAGTGCGCTGGTGCAAAGTCGAAAGTTCATACTTCGAGGTTTGCACCTGATATTTTGCGAAATGTAAACTGCATTAACACGCAATACTGTTCCCCAGCTGGAGAACATGAGCAACCCAACAGGAGAGTACTATGAAAAAGATGAAAAGTTCCATTCTGACTGCGTGTATCGCCGGTAACCTGGTCTACGTATCCCTGAACCATGTTGCTGCTCAGGAAGTTACATTCCCCGATGCATCGTCACGAATCACAGACCCCGCTTCAAACCTGGAAGTCTCAAAGGCTTCCGCTTCCGGAACGATTGCGAAACCACCTGAAGCCACCTCTTTTGCGCGCCAAGATACTGCCACTCACTTGGCGGCCGGTTCCCTCAGCCGGAACAGTCAATCAGACAATCGAAACGCCGTTCTGAACAAGAATGAGGCGATCGGTCAACTTGGCCGGACATCGTCGTCCGTGGCATCTTCTCCCAAATCGGATTCGTTGAAATTTTCGCTCAATACCACGAAAGCCGGGAACCAGGGCCAGATCAGTTTGCCTGCCTCCCTGTCGGCGAGAAATGCTCCCGATGGGACAGGCGAAGAGAATTCTTCGATCAATCTGGATGTCTTCTCACAGTTGCGTCTTGTGGACTAGTGCAACGGGCACCTTACTAAGGAAAGGGAAGACAATGATTAATCTAACTAGGTCGCTGCTTTGCATGCTGTTTCTGGGGATGTTCCTCGGGACGCTCCCCGAACGATCGTTCGGGGAGGTGACCGATAAGCACCGTGAGGTTGTGAATCGGGTGACGAAGAGATTACTGGCCGTTATGGAGAAGCCAGAAGGATGGGAAGTCTGGCCGCCCAAAGTCACCGTCATCGATCCCGGATTTGCCAACGCATTTGCGGGATTTCGAACTGAGAACGGTGTCGATGTCCCGTTTATTGAGGTGACAGTAGATACGATTGAAAAGATTGCCAAATTTGATGAAGAAGCTCTGGCATTCACGATTGGCCATGAACTGGGGCACCTTTACTATCGACACAGTCATAAGAAAATGGAATTTTTCCAGAAGTTTGGGAACGATCTGCAGATGGTCCGACTCGCAACCGATCGCGAAAAGGAACTTGAAGCTGACGTTTACGGGATGAAACTGGCATTCAAAGCCGGTTATACCCGTCGCGGGCTTGTCAAGGATCTCAATGGATGGCGTGGCAACGGTCCTCCGTACTGTCGTTTTGAAGGGCTGAAACTGAATCACCCCTCCTGGGAAGATCGCGCTGTCTACCTGTTCGATGATGAGCGAACCAAGGCCTTGTGGCAATCGCTCAGTTCGTTTCAGACCGGTGTGATGTTCTTGGAAAATCAGCATTATCCGCACGCGGAAATCTGTTTTCGAAACGTCACCGAGGAATTTCCAGAATGCTACGAAGCCTGGGCAAATCTTGGTTATGCACTGTTGATGCAGTACTGCGATGGCCTTGATGCGAACGACCTGCGCAATTTTGATGTGGGGCAACTCGTTGTCGGGGGTTTCTATCGCCGACCGGACTCACTGGAACCCGCGGTTCGCGGCGTGGATGAAAAGTTATGGTTTGAAGCCGTCGGTGCCTTTCGGGAAGCGTTGCGACTCAAGGAGCGGTTAAGGTTGAAAGATCCGTTTCTGATGGTCAAAGCCAATCTGGCAGTAGCCTATCTGGTTCATCCCGGCGGCAAAGACGTTGGTCAGGCGGAACGCTGGTTTGATGAAGTGTTTACCGCTCTCAAGGATGAAAATCAGGCTAAAACACTTGATCCCCTGGTTCATGCTTCCATTCTGATCAACTCCGGGTCGGCACGCGGATTCAGTCCGGAACTGACAGCTTCCACCTTACGGTTGCTGGCAAAAGCCAGAACGGTACGTGGCAATGGAGCAGCCGTTAAAGCGATGGAATCTGCTTTGCGTTATAACCAGGCCAGAACTCTCACAGTGAATCCGGAACCGGAAAAACAACAGACGGCTCTCAATCTGTTTGAAGAGTATCTGGACGGCATGACCGCAGCCAGTTCCTGGTGGCCGATCGCCTATGACGAATACGTCAGTCTGGCGAATGCAGCCGGGGTCACTTCGAAAGCCAAGAATGAATTTCGGAAACCCGGAGTCAAGGATTGGCGGCCAGTGACGGTTGTCAAACTGCCTGACGGAAAAGCAATCGGGCTCAGCCAGAGCCTGAAACAACTCATTGACGATTTAGGACCGGCCGACGTTGAAATTCCGGTCGTAGAAGGAACGAATCTGAAATACTACAAGTATACAGATCTGGGTATTACAGTGCTGGCGACACGGGAAGTACTGGCCATCATCCTTGATGGTAAGGCTGCTCCATCCATCACTGTCAATCGCCCGGGGCTCGGCGGAGAATCGATCCAAGTTTCCGTGGGCATGCCAAGTGCTGAAATCCAAAAACGATTCGGTGGTGAATGGGATGTTGAACTGGCACATCTGTTCGACGTCAAGGAGTACCACCAGTTGTATCGCGATCTCGGGCTTGCTGTTCAATACGACAATGGAGTCGTAAAGGAACTGGTCGTGGCGGTCGTGCCGGTCAACGAGACACGCTGAAGCAGCGCAGCTTCAGAAAACTGACTGGAGTTAGCTTACTACTTAAACCTCAACAAAACTGATACAGAATTTACAGATTGGAAACCAGAATGAACCTGCATGTAATGATTCGAACTCTGTTGGCTTTGACCCTGCTTGTTATTGTAACCTCTGACAGATCCGCCATCGCCCAGGAAGAGAAAGACAAGGAACAGGCAGCGGCTGAAGCAAGGGAGAAAGCAACAGCACAGTTGAAAGCAAACTTGGAGAAAATGTCGGACAATGTCTTTCTGCGTGAACGGACCTTAGACAATGGTAACAAAATATTTCAGTTGATCTGGGAGATGGATGGAGAGACTTCCAAAATTACATTCGAACTTCGCGAACTGGGACATTTCCGTGGTGAACTTATCTACGGCATCCTGGCATACTCACTCGTGTCTGGGGTCGAGGAAGGCTCCCTGCCTCCGGCTGTTATCAAGGCAGTCGCCACCAAAAACGAACGAACCGGCCTGGGTTATTTCAGCATGCCCGAAAAATTTGATACGGTCTTCATCAATATGACTGCACCGTCAGACACACTGACTCCCAGCCAGCTCTGGATGATTTGCGCCTATATGCACCAGAACCGGATGGGATTTAAAAAAGAGATCGAGAGTCTCTTGAACGCATCGGGACAGTAATCCACTGCTCCTTTATCGCGCAACAAATATTTCGCAAAGGTTTGGTCGACTGATCAAACCTTTGCGAGATTCTTTTTTTTCACAGGAGGAGAAAGCTGAAGCCAGAAGATCAAGCCGAGACGCATATTCACGCTGATACGACTTACGTCGGCACAGTTGCGGGCCAGCATCAACCGCCAAATGAGGCTGTTGCACGGGTTCCGTTCCCCAGCATACCGGGCTTCCGTCTGATCTCGATTCTCGGCCAGGGGGGAATGGGGTGTGTCTATCTCGCACAACATCTTGACCTGGAACGGCTTGTCGCGATCAAGGTTATTGCCCAGGGTGGGGCCACCTCTCCTTCACTGTTGTCACGCTTTCGAGAAGAATCGAGGGCTGTCGCAGCCGTAGCTCATTCGGGTGTCTGTCAGATCTATGAAGCGGGGGAGGAGAACGGTCTGCCTTACCTGGCAATGGAGTATATCGATGGTGTGACGTTGTCCGAGTCCCTGCGAGACAAATTGCCATCTCCCATCGAGTCAGCAAAATTGGTTCTTGCGATCTCCGAAGCACTCCAGGCGTGTCATCAGGCAGGAATTCTCCACCGGGATCTCAAACCATCCAATGTCATGCTGACACAGGATGGGAGCATCAAGGTAATGGATTTCGGTCTGGCGAAACGTCTGCATGGCGGCGACGAACAGAATACACAAACCGGCGAAATCATCGGAACACCCAGTTACATGGCGCCGGAGCAGGCGAGTGGTGTTGTAAAGCAGTTTACGCCGGCCACCGATGTCTACGCCATTGGAGCGATACTGTATGAGCTCCTGACCGGTCGTCCTCCCTTTCAGACCCCCGACCTGATGCAGACAATCATGATGGTCTTGACCGAGGAACCAATCAGCCCACGCAAACTGCAACCGCGAGTCCCCGCTGACCTGGAAACCATTTGCCTGAAATGTCTCGAGAAGCAACCCCAAAAACGCTATGCGACAGCCGCAGAGCTCGCCGAAGACATTCGCCGCTTCCTGGATCATCGCCCCATCCAGGCACGACGAACCCCCTACTGGGAAAAAAGCTTGAAATGGGCTCGTCGGCATCCTGTCTACACGATATTATCAGCCGTCTCCTTCCTTGCAATTATTGCGGCAGTCCTCGGAGTATCATTTCACGTTGATCGTCTGCAGGTCGCCCTGAATCGATCCGAACGACTGTTCCAGGGGAGCCAGGAACTCGGAAACTGGCTGGTGAATGAGCATATTCCCCAAATCGCACAACTTCGCGGCGGTAGTGAGCAACAGGAAAACCTGGTTTCAAAAACACTGGAGCATCTCCAACAACTCGAACAGGACGTCGCTGCCGACCGGACACTCGCTGAGTATATTGCGCAAGCCTACTTAAGAATCGCCGAAATTCAGTCCGATTCGTTCTTTTCTACCGATGTGCGTCTCCAGCAGGCTGTGGACAGCTATCATAATACGTTGCAACTCTATGCAGACCTGGAGCAATCGGGGGCTGCAGCCTCCAGTCTGGCTCAGCCGCGGGCCGAAATATTGATTCAGCTGGCTCAATTGAAACAGCAACTCGGCCAAAACGATGATGCCCGCAAACAGGTTCAACAGGCTGCTGATTTACTGGCCACCATTCAGCGTCCCGATCGCCAGATTCAACTTCTCAGACTGAATGCAGACCGATTGATGCTCCAGTTCGATCAGAAACAGCTTCCCAGCCGGGAATGCTACGATCGCTGCCAGAAACTGATGACAGCAAGTCGCGACCTCCAGAAAGCCGGCGACGAACCCGCCCTCAAAAAGTTCCTGGCGCGACTGTCCCTGTTGATGGCGGATGTGGTTGAAACATCACCGAAAGATACCTTTGAAAACAGATTACCCCTCGTCGGCGAGCATCTGGAAAACGCCATTTCCTACTTCGAGCAACCCGCCCGCAAAGACTTGCATCTTGTCTGGCAGCAGGCAAAGGTCAGATCCCGTCTGGCGGGAATACTTGAGACGCAAGATCTGCAGGACAAGGCCGACTACGTACTGACGCAAGCTATCGAACAACAACGGGCACTGGTCCACGAAATTCCGGAGAGCCCAGTTCTCGTCCTGTCCTTATTGACGTTTCTGGAACAGCGAATGACATTGGAGATCGCCAGACCTGATCTGGAGGCAGCTCTGGAAACGGCGCAGTTACACCAGAATTTCTCAGAGAGGCTGTTTCTCTCCAATCCGAATGAATTCCGCAATCAGTATCTGCGCTCCCACGAACGGATGGCTGACGTACAACGGCTTCGATTTCGTCATGAAGCGGCAGCTGACCATCTACGCGAGGCCATCGCTCTGGCGCGAAACGATCATTCCCGACAGCAACAGTCGATCCTGGCCGGTTTACTCAAATCGTACGCTGAACTACTCTTCGAAGGCGATCGTCAGCATTCCACTGCTCCCGAACAGCTCAAGTCGCTGCAACAGGCAATCACAATCTTAAACGAGAGCCTGCAGATTTATGAGAAACTGGACACCGCGACCGAGAGCGATCACGATTCCCCGTACTGGAAAACGGTCGCATTGAAACATCAACTCGAAGGGGAATTGGATAAACTGAAGCTGCGCAGCCTCGAACGAGAACGCACCACAGCACCACCGAAGTTGGATGCTCCCAAACCTGGAACACAATAGTAGCTGGAATCCCTGACAGAAACCATAACGCAGAAACCATAACGCAGAAACCATAACGCAGAAACCATCACACCACAGTACCCCCCCTGGAAGATTGAGATGTCAGATCTGGAACCTGAAAAATTTGTATCCCGTTTCGACGGACAGCCAACACGTTGGAGCGTCATCCAAAGGGCTCATGGTGAATCGCTGGATGGCAGCGCCGAGGCAAGACAATATCTGGTGATGAGATATTCCCCTGCAATTCGTCGCTACGTAAGAGCAATCACTCGTGACGAGCATCTGGCTGATGAAATTTCTCAGGATGTTATGGTCCGCCTGCTTCAGGGAGACTTCGCCGGGGCAGATCCACAGAAAGGACGTTTCCGAGATCTGCTTAAAGTCGCAGTTCGCAACATGGTTCGTAACCTGTGGGCGAAACAAAAAGTCCGCCGGACTGTCGATTACGATCTGGACCTGAATGCGGACAGCTCTGAAAACGAAACAGATGTCGCCTGGACGGAAAGCTGGAGAGATCAGATTCTGAATCTTGCCTGGTCTCAGCTCGAGAACTATCAGCAGAACCACGAAGGAAGTGTGGCTTACAGCATCCTGAAATTTCGGACCGATGATCCAGATTGCTCTTCGGAAGAGTTGGCAGAGCGGCTGAGCCAGGAGATCGGCAAACCGATTCGCGCGGATCAGGCTCGCCAGCAGTTGCGCCGGGCTCGTGTCCGGTTTGCTGAGTTTCTTGTTGCGGAAGTCGCAGACGTGGTTAATGTCACCACCCCGGAGCGACTCGAAGATGAGCTGGCCCAGCTGCAGCTGCTGGAACGGATCCGTGATGTATTGCCGGCAGACTGGTCTTCAAATCCCCGCTGAAATCAGGGTTTGAAAACGAGAAGAGGCCGCCCTGACTTCTGTTGAAGCTGAGCGACCTCTTCGAATCGGCTTGCCCCCGTCTCTTTACCGGGCCGATTCTGAAAATAAGGAATCTCGGATTCCCCCCCAGGCGACTCATCAGGGAGCCGCCTGTAGTGGATGCCAGTTACTCTCCAGTAGATCCTGATTCGGGTTGTACAATGGATCGTTTGTGATGATATAGTCACCGAGCCCGTTGGAAAAAGCGTACTCGTAGTCCTGTGGCAGTTCCACATCATATCCCGTTTCCGGGTCATGATACGTTTCGACTTCACGAATGGATTCGCTGAATTCCCGAGCGACATGATCGATGGACTCCTGCCGATGTTCCCAGGATTTCTGCTGTGACTCACGCATTTCTTCGTACATCTGATTCATGATCTGCTGACGACGAACGGCCCCCTGCTGACGAATACGTGCCATGTTCTTATGGAACTGGTTGATGGCTTTCAGCCAGGCGGGATTCTGTCGCATCGAACTCAATGCGGTAGCGTAGATGATCTGATGATCCTCCCATTCTTTTTCGGGAGCCTTGAAGAGGAACATGTTCGAAGCCGTAAAGGACTGCATGCCGGTGGAAGGAAAGTCGCTCCGGAACAATTGAACGACTGCTGACTCCACATACCGTACTCCGTTTTGAGTATACGCGATTCGTGCTTCAACGAAATCCAGAGTCACCCGGCAACCATTGGCTTCCAGTTGTGCTAAACCCAGTTTGATCAACTGTTGACGCAGTGCGTTGGCAAGATCAGGGCGCGGTTTTACTGAAACGATGACGGCTCCCGGCCGATAGTTCGGGATGATGTATTCCTGCACAACTCCCATTGCATCAAGCGGTGACGCCAGACGTGCGGCATTGCCGGTCTGAATCATCATCTGACGCAGTGAGGGATCGGTGAACCAGATCCAGGAATAGGATGGAAGTAGATCAAAGCCGACTTGCCCATCCGGGCTCAGCGCGGAAAAACTCTCGAAATAGGCGGGCTGGTTCTGGTCGTAGTGCGTATTCCACTTCACTCCGCCGGCAACCTTCCAGTCTGCCGGCATGAGAAAGGTCCGGGTAACGATGGGTTGTTTGAAACCGTTCGAATCGTAGAGCTTCACCTGTTTCATGTGAAAATTCTGACGAGAAGAGGCGGCTTTTGCCGTGTAAAAGAACGAATTCGCGAGCATGAGGCAGCTGAAGCAGGCGAGAAACGTAAACTTCGATCGTGTCGTGCAGCCAGGAGTTTTCATCGTCGTATTCCTTAAAGAGAAAGAGTTGTGTACGCCTTCCCATACCGGTCTGCAGCTCGTTTGTGACGACAATTGGACAGTTTTTTGCAGAGAATGTTTCAGACCACAAAAAAGCCCCCGTTCACGAAGAACGAGGGCTTTCCACAACCAACCTCTTTCATCCAGACTCACGATGCTTTCTGGAAAGCCATGGTAGTTCCATCAGCAACCAGTTGCACATAGAGAACACCATTTTCAAACCAGAACTTTGACTGTTCCGCACCATCGCTGGTGTTCACGATCAGTGTGTTGCCGCTGACTCTGTAAGTTCCATTGTCGGAATTATGATTCTGTTGGCCATAGGAATCGACTGCCAGAACTTCCATCGCAAACTCCCCTTGAGCACCGAAGGC
>NZ_CAXAVM010000143.1:0-18855 GCF_963972345.1 uncultured Gimesia sp.
AAGCCAGACCAACGGATTTAGGAGCGACTTCCGTGTGGCGACAATGATGTTCTGTCATGACCAGGTCGGAGATCATCCGCCGTGACTCGCGAATATAAAGCTGATGCGGCCAGCCTCCGTTGTCGAGAAATTCATCTTTGCAGAGACCGTACTGACTGATCTGCTGCCGGACTTTTTCGGGGACGCGCGGATCGGTCTTCAGGAAATGATACAGGCCGCGAGCGTAGTTTTCGTGTTCTTTGATGATTTTCTGACGCTCGGCGTGGCTGGCTTCGGTGTAGCCTTTATTCCCGCCGACGTAGTTCAAACCGAAGTAGGCGGTGTTGAAATCGAATTTGCCGTTGGGAAGTGCATCGTGTTTGGTGAACCAGCGGAGGTCCATGTCATCGCCGGCCTGCTGACAGGCTTTGATATAACGGGCGACGATTTCATACCGGGCAGGATCGTAGTTGGCGGGAGGCTGAATGGGGATGCGGTTGGCGGGTTGGTCGGTAACGCAGAGTCGAAAACAGTAGGCCTGCACACCGGGAGCGGCTTCACCGGGGGTGCCGAGCTCACCTTCTTCAATCAGAGGCAACAGGCCGCTGTCCGGTTTTCCGGGGATGCGATAAGGGTCGAGGGGAATGGAACGGTCCCATAAGCCGCGACGATCTTTGCGGCGACCGATGGCATCGACTTTGCCGAACTTAACCTGGGGGATTTCGTGGTACTGAATGCCATTCAGGGTTTCGTTGTATTGCGAATTGGCTTCGCGGGTCAGCGAGTAAGAGACACCAGCGGCCGCCAGGAGATCGCCTTCGTAGGTGGTGTCGATAAACATCTTCGCGTCGATGCGGGTTCCGTTTTCGGTGATTAAAGTCTGGATGCGGGGGCCATGTTTGATGACTTCTTTCAGTGGTTCTCCTTTAAGAACAGTCACGCCGGCTTGCTTGATCATCTCGTCGAACACCTGTTCGGCGACATGGGGTTCGAGCTGTGTTTCCAGGGTTTTATTGTATTTCTCGCCGATACGCTGATAGAACTCGCGCGCCATGCCGGCGACGGTTGCCGCTTTCCCCATGTCGGAAAAGCTGAGTCCGCCGGAACTCATGCCCCCCAGATGCTGTCCGGGTTCGATGAGTATCGCCTGTTTTCCGAGTCGGGCTGCTTTGACGGCAGCGACAACGCCTCCGGATGTTCCGCCGTAGATGCAGATGTCGACGCTGTGATCGGGCTTGTCAGCAGAGACTGGTTGCAGAAAAAACAGAGAGCAGCAGATAAGAGTGACAGCAATAACGAAGTTGCGAGGCATGGCAGGAACTCAATCTTTCTCGGGGAGCGATACCGGGGTTCAGAGTTAATGACGTCCGTGTGCGGGTCAGTCCTGTGAGATCCATTTCAATGGAAAACGGGCGATTGTCAGGGCGGTTGTGTCATAGCCATTATTTTTGAAGCCGCCATCTTCGTAGAAGCAGTAGATCGAGCCATCGGGCAGCGCTGCCAGATCGCTGTAGCCGCTGATACCCGGTTCGAGAACCCGTTTGCTGGACCAGGTCTGACAGTCGTCGAAGCTGACCTGCAGCGTCAGGTTTTTACGATCGCGATTGGGCGTTCTACGACCGGTTTTGTTTTCCAGGTTATCCGGGTTCGCAAACACAATCGCATTCTCTGGCTGTGATTTACTGGCGGGAACACGCAGGATGCTGGCCATGCAGACCGGTTCCCGGAGTTGGTCGTCAAAACGTTTTCCGGTCCAGTTCGTGGCGCCGTTATCGCTCACGGCGACGAGACGCCGATGCGGATCAGATTCGGTACGGATGTTAACAAGAACCTGATTGTTAAACAGCTGGACGGCGACGGTTTCGCTGGGATTCACAACGGTTTCCCCGGCGACAGTATCCCCCTGTTTTACGATGATGTCACCGCACTGCCAGGTTTTGCCATGATCGTCACTGAAGATGGTAGCGATGCTGGAAGGACGGTGTTTTTTACCACCGGTTGATAACCAGACGGGAACGAGCAGTCGTCCGTTCTGTAACTGGATGCCATGACCGGGACCGGTGGCGATGACATTCCAGTCGTATACTTTGCGGAACTGTTCGAAGACACTGGTGATTTCCACGGGTTTACTGAAGGTCTTGCCGTCGTCTTTACTGTCGATATAAAAACAGCGGCCGTAGTTCTCACAATACAGCAGATGGACCTGGCCTGTTTTAGAATCAGCGAAGGCGACCACATTATTGACGGTGTTTTCTTTCGCATCATGAATCATCTGTGGTGGTTGCCAGGTCTTGCCGCCATCGGTGCTGCGGCGCATGAGAATATCGATGTTGGCCCAGTCACCGGCTGCTTTGCGGGCTTCGCAATAGGCGAGCAGCGTGCCTTGTTTCGTGCTGATGATGCCGGGGATGCGGTAGTGATGGTACTCGCCGTCGCGTGCTTCGAACAGGACCGTCTTCTGCAGATCGTCGGCCTGAGTGTGTTGCAGTGGGGAGAGAATAACAAGCAGTGTGAGGGAGTAATACAGCAGGGAGCGCAGAGGAAGTTGTGTCATTTTACCGGTTTCCCGTCAAAGGTTAATAATATTATTGTTGCGATATTATTATCTCTTTTGTAATATTATAAAACTGCTGAGAGAAATGAAAGCATAAAACGCATTTTTTCAAACGAATGAGTGACCTCTATGAAACCGGCGATTGTGGATCTGGCCGAACGGATTCAGACTGATATTCAAACCCGCAAACTAAAACCCGGCGATCCCTATTTTACAACCAGTGAGACCGCCCGCTCGTTTCAAGTGAGCGGTACGACTGCGAACCGGGCGTTGCAGTTACTGACGCAGCGTCGCATTCTGGTTCGCAAGCAGCGCGCGGGAACGTTCATTGCCGAATCGGATGCAGAACAGTCACACAGTCTGAAGTGTGTGCACCTGGTCGTGCATCAGAAGTTTCTGGAACGCGAAGGCTTGCTCGCTGATGGGATTGTGATTGGCATTCAGCGGGAACTGCCGGATGCGGAATTGCAGTTCAATTTTCTGCCTCATCGGGAGGAAGAAGCATATGTGGAAGAGATCGTCAATCGTGCGTTGAAGTCAAGCGAGCCGGAAGGCTTTGTATTACAGCGGGCGCAGGTGGGAGTACAGCGAATTCTGCAAGAGAGTGGTCTTCCTGCTGTGGTGAACGGTTTGCTGCAGCCTTCGATTACCGGGCTGGCCCGGATTGACCGCGACCAGGAACAGATTGGTCGTCTGTTGATTGAGGAACTGCTGCGCAAGAAGTGCGCACGCATACTGGTTGTACTGCGGGATCAGGTGACGGCGGGAGATCATCAGATGTTGGATGCGATTCAGCGGGAGCTGAAAGCGGCAGGTTTTGGTCTGGATCAACTCTGTATTCGCTGTCTTCCCGCAGATGATCGGGCGATTCAGGCGGCGGCATTAGAGGTTATCAAAAATTCAACCGGTAAACTGGGAGTGTTATGTCGTTCTGAACCGGCAGCGCGGGCGATTGCGGACTGTTTCTCGATCGAATCTATTCCTGTCAGTAGACGTCCGGTGCTGGTTGTCGCTGACCGGTTTGCCCGGGAGCAGGTAAGCTGCCCGTTTCCCTGCATCCGCGCCTGCCTTTCTCCCGTCGCTTACGGAGAGGAGATTGGCAGAATGCTGATTCGACAGGTGAATGGAGAAGACGCGCAGTCCATGGATACTCGCGTTACCGTGGAACTGGTTCAGCCGGAATAGGAACCCCCGGTAGCGATTACGCTCGAAGCCGGCTTACCTCGCGCAGCCCGAGAGATCCATAATCGGCTGTTCGCCCTGGATGGAAATGGTTTTAATCCCGGCTGCGTTCAGATCGATGCAGTTCAGGTTGATCATTTTAATCGTGCTGTCTTCGTAGGTACGAAAGTAGTAATGTAAATTCTTCAGATCCGAAACCGCGGTCCACAGAGTGTAGTCAGCAGTGACTTTGCCATTCTCGTCACCGCGGGCAGCTCCTTTGGGAATATCGAACTGGTTGAGAATGTGAAATACCTGCAAAACCCCTGCTCTGGCTGTTGGTACCGGAAAGGCACTCGCAGAAAAGGCTACGGCACGGACAAACCGGGAAGGTGGTGTGAAGTCGCCGGGGAGTCCGAGCATGCCACTCCCTTGTCCGAGTCCCTTGATGATCTGGTTTTTGATTTCGATCTGGGAAACATTGTTCGTCAATAGATTGACATAATTTCCCAGGTTGGTCATATGCCAGTCAAAAGCAGGCGAGTTGGTAAATACTCCGAGCGGGTTCTGGAATAGATTCAACTTACCGTCGACATATTCCAGGACAATCGATTTTCCGCTGGCATCGGTAGCGATGTAGTGGAATGGGGGGACACCTCCCAGTTCGGGCATGACGGTCTTGCCGACTTTGATCTGTTTGATTTTCTCGGTTACTTCTGCGACGGTCGCACAACTGCCCAGCAGATATACGGGAACTTCGAGCGGGCTGATCGTATTGGAAATCTCCTGTTCGGAAACATCCTGAAAGCCGGCATAACCAGGAAAGTAAAAGATGCCGACATGCAACCCTTTTTCGTTGATGCCGTCGGCAATGAAGGGCAGGTCAAACGCATTCATTCCGACCATGCCATATTGCGTATTCCACTGCAGTCCCTGTCTGTTATCGGGGGCGGTCCCGACGTAAGCATGATTGCGAGGAACAATAATGATATTCGAATGCAGATTCTGGGCGAATTCGAGAGTGCGACCAAAGATGACAGATCCATCTTCAGGATTAACGGTGATTCCTGTACAAGCCTGGCTGGTAGCGGGAGCGAAAACGATGAGAGAAATCAGTCCGAGAATGGCAATGGTATGGGTGAAACGTTTCAAAAAAATCTCCCGTGTCTCTATATAATTACAGGTGTGAATCGTGCGATGTCTTGATCGATTTTGAGGGGTTCTACTCAATTCGCGAGCCTTGTGCTGCGAGAGTCGGCCCGCAGGCTTTATATCCTTCGACTGTCTGGTGGCAATAATTAAACGAAGGAGAAAGTCAGCGGCGAAAACTTCAGAAGTGAGAGTGAGGGTAACGGCAAATCAGATTGATCCGTCTGAGCGACATACAACGAAACCCTGCCAGCTGGTTTGCAGTGTGTTTACAAGACAGCCCGGGTCAACGGAGTTTCCCGCTGTGATGCTCTGGTGTTAATAGAGTCAGAAAACAATGAAATTACTGTGACTGTTTTCCATCGCGGAGCATCTCTCTCGCGGCGTTGCGACCGCAGGCTCCCATAACGCCGCCTCCCGGATGTGCGGCACTGCCACACAGGTAGAGCCCCTTGATGGGGGTGCGATAATCGCTCCAGCCGGGCACCGGACGCATATTGTATAACTGATGGGCGGGCATGGCTCCCTGAAAGATATTACCGCCTGTCAGGCTGAAAGTTCGCTCCAGATCGAGTGGTGACAGTACCTGACGATGCAGAACTGACGCAGGCACATTCGGTGCAAATTCGGCAATACGATTTATACAGCGATCGGCAAAGTCTTCTTTGATCTCATCCCAGTTACCGCTGGCCAACTGGTAGGGGGCGTATTGCACAAACAGTGAGAGGAGATGCTGGCCGGGAGGCGCCAGCGTACTGTCGACGGCTGAGGGAATCGTCATTTCAATAATGGGCTTTTGTGATGGGACGCCGTACTTGGCATCATCGTAGGCTCGTTCGATCTCTTCACAGGTGGCGCCAATATGGATGGTTCCCCGATGCTGTGGCTGCGGTTCCTGATTGCCGGGCAGACAGGTGAAATCGGGCAGTTCACTGACGGCAACATTAATCTTCATGCTGGCGCTGCTGTAGTCAATCCGGCTGACTGCTTTCTCAAATGAACCGGGAAGCGTGCCCGCAGGGATCAGTTTTTCGAATGTCACATGCGCATCGGCGTTCGAAGCGACGCAGCGGGTCGTGATGGCTTCACCGTTGGAGAGCCGGACACCAGATATCTGCTGGTCCGTGATGAGGATTTCTTCCACCGAGATACCCGTGCGGATTTCGACGCCTGCTGCTTTCGCTGAGGCTGCCATCGCCTGGCTCAAAGCTCCCATGCCTCCTTCCACATAACCCCAGACGCCACGTGCGCCGCCGGCGGATCCCATCACGTGGTGCAGTAACACATAGGCGGTTCCCGGAGCGGACGGCGGTTGAAAAGTGCCGATGATCGCATCGGTGGCCAGTGTTGCTTTGAGGATATCAGATTCAAACCAGCGGTTCAGAATGGGGAGTGCGGGGCCGGTAAGCAGTTCGATGGCTTCAGGGATCGTCTCACCCAGCTGTTTGAGTGACTGATGTAACTGGTAGGCCGTTTTGGTGTCGCGGAGTTTCTTTCTGAAACCGACGGAGCGCCAGCTGGCCGGTAATGGCAGCAGATCGGGGGGCGTCTGGATGAGAGCGGGCTCCAGGCACTCGGCGATTTTTTCCAGCATCGCTTCATAACGGGGGAACTGTTCCGCATCGCGTGTGCTGAACTGTGCGATCTGTTCCTGATTCTGTTTCAGATCGGGGCCGAGTAATAACGATCTGCCATCGGTCCCGGGGGTGAATGAACTGGGATTACGCGGCAGCACACGATAACCATGCCGGGCCAGTTGCATTTCCTGTTCGACTTCGGGCAGGAGCAGACTGACCAGGTAAGAAGCGGTAGAAACTTTAAAACCGGGCCAGAGATTTTCGGTCACGCTGGCACCGCCGACCAGTTCACGACGTTCGAGAACGAGAATTTTCCAGCCCCGTTTTGCCAGCTGATGGGCGCACACCAGACCGTTATGCCCTGCTCCGATAATCACACAATCGTACATGGATGTTGTTTCCGGTAGAGAAAGGAATCTATTTACTGAGCAGGTTGTATTATGAAAAAACTGCGGGGATGTGCCAGTGTGCGAATAAATCGATCGCGAGCGCATCACATTTAGCCAGAGCGTCTCCCATCAATAATATACAGTTCAAAGGACACTTGAGACGTTACAGTCAAACTGTCTACAGTCGAGCGGGTGAGAACCGTATCTTAAAAAATGAGTTCGATTTCTGGTAGAGTGTGTACAGTCGCTCTGGAGCCGGTTATGATCTGCTTTGTACTTCAATTTCAAAGAAACTCATGAACTTATTTCGGAAATAGCAAGGATGGAAATGAATCGAATTCGGTTCTCAATCATATTAATGCTGGGAGTATTCTTAGTGGTCGGCTGTGGAAGATCTGCGTCTCCGCCCAAAGCAGCGGCTCCGATGAGTCCCGAGGAAAACGCACTTGACATTGTGACAGCCATCTACAAGATCAGTGCTGAGGTAAAGAAAAAAGTGCCTCAGCACTGGGAAGATCTGGAAACGTATGCAGCCAGCTTACAGGATCCCGCTCGACAGAACGCCCTGGATGCGATCGAGAAAATCAAAAGCTTGAACTATCAGGTTACCTGGGGTATAGATGGAAAATTGCTACAGGAACAAAATGCCAAGGCGAACGAGTACGTGATCTTCGAATCCCCGGACGGCCATCTGAAATCGACCTACGGTGGCGTGATTCTGAAAGCAGATCCTGTGGAAGATAAAGATGAGAAAAAACTGGATCAATCGGAGTCCGACAAAGAGCAGACAGACGCCGCGTCTGCACAATAACTGAGCGGCTTGAAGGCGCTCACTTTTTCCCGCCAGCGGATGGCGATTTCGATCTAATTTTAGTAACGACAAAAAAATCTGATAACGGGTGAACTCATGCGACTGATTTCTCTGCTGTGCTTACTGTTCTGTGTTCTGCTTACCCCGGTTTCTGCTGCGGATTTGAAACTGGAAAAGATCGAAGGCGCTAAACCTAAAAATGTGGTTTTCATCCTGGCCGATGATCATCGTTATGATGTGATGGGTTTTCTGGGACATCCCTGGGTGGAGACCCCGGCAATGGATGCGCTGGCGAAAGAGGGTGTCTACTTCAAAAATGCGATGGTCACGACATCGCTCTGTTCGCCCAGTCGTGCATCGATTTTAACCGGTCAGTACATGCATAATCATGGAGTCGTGGATAACAACGTATCAGCGAAACCGGGCACGATCTTCTTCCCCCAGTATCTGCAGCAGGCAGGCTACCAGACCGGATTCTTCGGTAAATGGCATATGGGGGGGCACTCGGATGATCCGCGCCCCGGTTTTGATAAGTGGATCTCTTTTCGCGGCCAAGGACATTATTATCCGCCGGAACATCTGAAAAACTGGTCGCTGAATATCGATGGGAAATCGGTGCCTCAAAAAGGCTATATCACGGATGAGCTGACGGATTACGCCATCGAATGGCTGGATGATACGGTGAAACCGAGTGGTAAACCGTTCTTTGTATATCTGTCCCATAAAGGGGTGCACGGGATGTTCCATCCGGCGGAGCGACACGCGGGGCGTTACAAAGACAAGTCGATGCCGATTCCCAAAACGATGGAAAACACTTCGGAGAATTACTTCAACAAGCCGATGTGGCTCAAGAATCAGCGGAACAGCTGGCATGGTGTCGATTTTGCCTATCACCAGGATACGGACATCGAAGAGCATTATCGTCTGTATTGTGAAGCTCTGTTGAGTGTGGATGAATCGATTGCCCGTGTAAGGAAATGGCTGAAAGACAACGGTCTGGCGGAGAATACCCTGGTGATGTATATGGGAGACAACGGTTTCCAGTGGGGCGAACATGGTCTCATCGACAAACGGACCGCTTATGAGGCCTCCATGCGAGTTCCCCTGGTGGGGGTCTGTCCTGGTTTGTGGAAACCGGGAACGGTGATCAACGAAGTGGTAGCGAATATCGATATTGGTCCGACGATCCTGGCGGCAGCCGGATTGAAGACACCACCCCAGATGGATGGTCAAAGCTTTCTGCAACTGGCCGCCGGCAAGATGCCTGCGAAAGACTGGCGACAGAATATTCTCTACGAATATTACTGGGAATACAATTTTCCCCAGACGCCAACCACGTTTGCGCTGCGAACGCCGCGGTATAAATTCATTCAATATCATGGCATCTGGGATATTGATGAACTCTATGATATGGAGAAAGATCCCCACGAAGAGCACAATCTGATCTTCGACAAGGACCAGCAGAAACGTATTCAGAACATGCGGGCGGACCTGCACCAGATTCTGGAGAAAGCAGATGCCGACCGGGTCCCGTTCAGCCACAAGCGTCGTATGGGGGCTAACCTGCGGCTTAAAAGTGGTGCGAAGCCAGCAGATTTTCCAGCCGAACTGATGAGAGAAAAGGATGCGAAGAACTGATCCCTGGCAAATGACTGTATTTATATTTCATGAATAATTGTTTCACATGGTTGTCGTTCTCAAAAAAAGATTGTCAGTTTCGTTTCCATGATTTAAAATAACCCTCAGGAGATTGTGGGCCATTCGTCCTGGCATATGTGTTTTCAGTTCGATGTACCAGAAGAGGGGGAACGGAAATGAAGGAGTATTATTACCAGGAACCGCGCACCCAGTTTGAGAAATGTCCCGGTTGTCAGGCGGACATTGAACGGGACGCGGATCAGTGTCGATTTTGCGACTGTAAGATGGTGCCTGAGCAGCAGTCAGATCGGGATTCGTACTCTCTGCGCCGTGCTGAACTGGATGAATCACCCGGTAATATTTTGGTGATGCTGACTTTGAACATCGTGATCAGTGTGGCTGGCTTCTTTGTTACTGCTACTGATCGACTGCCTGAAAATCCATCACTTGACCATGAATTCCGCCTGTCTGAGCAGAACCAGGATTATGCGGCCAGTCTGTTTTTTCAGAAGAAATCCGGATCAGAAGAGCGATTCGATTCGCGATTAAATTGTGGCACCGTGACGAAATCCACTGTTCCGAGTCAGGACAAGCGTCACTGAAACAAAGTGATTTCTGTAAAATTCAGTGCTGAGATGGCGCCGTGATTCCAATCTGTCGACTATCACTGGGGTTGCGCAGCAGATTAAACAGAGATAACCCATCTTGACAGATCGGGTGAGTTCAGCGACATTCCGGGGAGTCATTCCACCGTTAGTATTAGTTCTACTCCGGGACAGAAAATGGATTCGCTGCCCCTCGATCACCCACGCCTGAAAAAAAATAACTTCGATCTCCTCCGCCTGCTGCTGGCGTCGACGGTCTGCCTGGTGCATGCCTATGAAGTTTCCGACTTTGCTCAGCTGGCAACTCTGGCAGGTATTCTGTCCTCGAAGGTTGCTGTACAGGGCTTTTTTGTAGTCAGTGGTTTCCTGATCGTCATGAGTTATGAGCGATCTTCCTCGCTGAAATCCTATGCCAGTAAACGGGTACGACGGATTTATCCGGCTTATTTCACCGTAATCATATTGTCTGCGGTTTTTCTGGTACTGATGAGTCAGAAAACGGTTGAGGAGTATTACTCACTGGCATGGTTGAAATACCTGGTTGCTAACCTGACGTTTTTGAACTTTGTGCAACCTTCCCTGCCGGGAGTTTTTGATGCGAATAAATTTGATGTCGTTAACGGTGCATTGTGGACATTGAAAGTCGAAGCGATGTTTTATATGGCGGTGCCCGTGCTCGTCTATTTTTTCAGGCGTTTTCCCAGATTGCCGCTCCTGATTGTGATTTACCTGCTTTCGATTGCCTACAGCGAATTTCTGCTGTCAGCTTCTGGAAGGACGGGGGTGGAGTTCTACTCGCGACTGGCGCGACAACTGCCGGGTCAGATGTGCTTCTTTATGGCAGGGGCAACTTTGTTTTATTATCTGAAGTTCTTCGAGCAACACATCAAAGCGTTTACCGCTGCTGCTGCTGTGATTCTCGTAGTGGACTGGGTTGTGCTTCCCCTGCCCTGGTTGCAGCCGGCAGCGCTGGCGTCGCTGGTTGTCTTTTTCGGGTTGTTTCTCTATGCAGGAAACTTCGGGAAGTATGGAGATTTTTCTTATGGAGTTTACATCCTGCATTTTCCCATTCTGCAGTTACTGCTGAATTCGGGCTGGTTTGCAGAACGCCCGTGGCTGTTTCTGTTGACCACCATCGGACTGACCGCGGTGGGGGCAGTTCTGATGTGGAATCTGGTTGAGAAACGCTTCCTGTTACGCAGCAGTCATTATGTCGCCGCGGTCGAAGCGTCTGAAGATAAGCTGACGGTTCGGCAACCCGCCAGCCTGTCCGCCGAGTAATTCTATTTCGATTTCAAATCGAAGTTGAAAGTGTTATCGCCTTCTTTGACCTCAGCTGTCAATTCAGTCTCGTTGTTATACTTGGCAGGTACCAGTTGCTCCCCTGCCTGCTCCGGGTCATCCGGCATCTTGCTGATCATCACTTTGTGAGTCCCTTGCGTAGCACCTGAAGCTTCCGAATTATATTCGAGCGTGTAAGCGCCATCACTTTCCGTGGTTGCACTGGAAGTGTGGCGTCGCCCATTGTCTGAAACCTGTTGCGGTTCGAAAATAATTTTTGCACCATCGAGTGGTGCGCCATCTAATGTAACGACTCCAGAAACGGATGCCAGATCAGGAATTGGTTCGCCCCCACTGCCAAAGCAGCCTGAGAGAGAAAAGATCAACATGGTATAAAGTACAGAGTGAAATCGTTGTGGTATGGAAAAATTGAGCATGATATAACTAAATCTAATTTAAAGAAGATTGAGAGGTTGAAACTATCTGCCGTCTGTGATTCAGGATTAGAAATACCGCGATGGCAATATACCATCGCGGTAAATCAGACGATAGACAGTAGGAATAAGAGAGAGAACAGACCGTTAGAATTCGGGAATGATCTCTCCGCCTCTGACAGAAATCATAGCCTGAACTACTCCCAGACGGTCGACATTTTCGCTAAGGAAACGCACGGCACCGTCGGCCAAAAGGATGTGTCCGCCGCCGACATGAAAGCTGCCTGCCCCCCAGGCATATTGTTTTCCACCGCTGTTGTCGAAGTTCAAGGTATAACCAGAACTTCCTGCTGCAATGTAAAAAGTGTGAGTTGCTGCATTCCAGTAAGGACCATAACTGGTTGAGGTCTTTATCAACTGTGTTTCACAAAGAACCATAGTATTACTGGTTCCGTCAGTAATATCTCGGAATTTGGCAGCGCCGTTAGGCCCAAGTGTTCCTTTTGCTAAACTTGTATTAGAGCCCCAACTGCCTAGACCCGGTGTACTACCGGCTACGCTCGTAGTGTGGCTCACAACTCCATAGCTGGTACGCCAGCCGGGGCTTACATAATAAGCAGAAGATGTGGTTGAGTTTGATTGATTACCGGGGTCTGAGGGGCATAGAAAAACGGGGACGGGTGATTTCACAACAGAATACTGGTCTGTAGTGACAGTTCCTGTGCAACTAGTTCCATGATTAGCACGACCGCTGGGGAGGCTCCAGTTATACAGATTATAGATATTGGCCTGATCAATGAATGGCAGGATCATCTGGTAGCAAGTGTGATTCAACAGGATGCCAGTCGTGCCGTGTACATTATTGCAACCGTTAAGACCAGCGTTAATAGTGGCTGGTGGAAATACGCGATGAGTGTCGTGATAGTTGTGTAGAGCCAGGCCCATTTGTTTCAGATTGTTTTTACAGGTACTGCGGGTAGCAGGAGTGCGATTAAGATGGCGATGATCGCAATCACCACCAGAAGTTCAATCAGTGTGAAACCGTGTCGTCTTGAGTTGAGGGTGCGCATGAAAGTGCCTTTTAGAGAAAGAGAATAACGAAATAGAATTCAGAAGAATGGACGTGACTGGTATTTCGTTAATGAGAGCGCGTAATTAGCGAAATGAGTTTGGCTCCGAATAAGTAAAGAATTCTTAACAGAGCTAATAAATTATGTGCGGGAGATGAAGGTCCCACAAGGTTATTCATAAATAAATCTAATTAAAATCTGGGATTTGCTTGAACGTTTTTGGTCCCTCTAAAAGATGTCGTAGTAAAGTGAAGTATACAAAGAGGTTAGTGGTGAACTTGTGGCGCTGTTCAAGGGTGGTTTTCGCGAGGGGACAACCCCAAAACAAGTAGCTGGCAACGGTATCAAATAAAGAGTGACTTAGTAGAAATTGAATCGTGAAACATCGGGAAGGTGTTAACACGAGGAGATAAATCCGTTACTTTCCTGTCGTTTCTGTAAATGTGTATGGGTAACCGAACTCCAGGAATTAAGCAGGACAAAAATGGTCCGTCTCATTTATCAACTCTCTGAACTGGATTCCTCTTTTGTTTCACAGGCGGGGGGCAAAGGTGCTTCGCTGGGAGAACTGATGCGGGCACAAGCTCCCGTTCCCCCTGGCTTTGTCGTAACGAGTTCTGCGTTTCGCACCTATTTTTCTTCCGAACAAATCCAGCGTCCGGTGCTTGAAACCATACAGGCATTGAAAGCCGGTCAGATTGATCTTTCTCTGGCTCACCAGCGCATTAAATCCTGTATTGAAGCTGTTGAATTGCCAGTTGAACTCTGTGAAGCCGTACAGAAGGCAGCGGATCAATTAGCGGCTCCACGTGTTTCGGTTCGATCGAGTGCCACTTGTGAAGACAGTGCGACCAGTGCCTGGGCGGGGCAACTGGAGACATTTCTGAATGTCTCTCCCGCAGAAATAATTGAGAAAATCAGGAGTTGCTGGCTGTCCCTGTTCAGCGAGTCTGCGTTGTCGTATGGCGGGCGTCATGGGTTCTCTACTGGCGAGATTTCTGTGGCAGTGGTCGTGCAACAGATGGTAGACAGTGAAATCTCTGGCATCGGATTTTCAGTCCATCCAGTCACTCAAGAACCTGGTATTCAATTAATCGAAGCCTGTCTGGGACAGGGAGAAGCAATTGTTTCCGGGAGAATCACGCCGGATCAGTTTATTGTCGAACGAGGTTCACAGCAGATTCTGGAATCAATCACTGGTAATCAGAAAGAAGCGTTGTGGATTCGTGAGGACACCTCGAAACCGGTCTGGCAGAAACTTGATGGTCGTGGCAGGCAACCGAAAATTACGTTGCAGCAGGTTGCTGAGTACTCCGCCCTGCTGCACCGGTTGCAAACGCATTACGGTCATCCCATTGATACTGAGTGGGCCATTCAGGATGGGAACTTCCAGGTGTTGCAGGCGCGGCCGATCACAACCCTGGCGGCGGAATATGACCAGAAGCTGATTGATGATTCGCAGGGATGGCAGTTTACCGTTCGTCGTCCTTTTTTTCTGCTGGCTGCCTCAATTTTACCCTACTGGCTGGATGCAAAGCATGCAGACAATACTCTCGGCGGTCACCTGAATGAGGCATTGCTGATTCAGGATGAGACCGGGCTGATGAATCTGTTTTATCCTCATGCTTCCAGTGAAGCATTTTTCGAGCGTATCGGCGACCTGTTCCAGAATCACCGGGAGCAGCTCATCCGCATTCTACGATATGGACTTGGAATTTATGCACAGGCTTCCCCCGTGATTGAACAGGGCCTGGGCGGGTTTGAAAATTTCACAGAACTGGAAGACCTGTTTGCAGACATTGCCCAGCATACAACGGTCTTCCCTGCCTGGGTTCTGATTTATATTGAAACACATCAGATTGACGATCCTGAAGTAAGATCTCTGGCAGAGCAGATTCGCTCCCATTCCCTGTATCCGGTAATCGAACGAAATATCCTGCAACCCCTGGCGTTTCAGACTGCTGAGCAACTCGGCTTTGCAGAGCCGGATCGCGCCTGTGAATTGATCTTGTGGAGCGAATTGAAAGCGGGAACGGTGACCTGCGAACTTTTGGAATCTCGATACGAGGCAATCCGGGAGGGAAAGCGGTTCATTTTCCAGGTCATTAATGGGCAGGAAACATTTCACCTTGTTTCTCAGACCGGATATTTACTGACGCGACTGGCGAAGCAGCGAAAATTGCAGGCTTGTACTGACTCAAATGAGCTGACAGGTCAGGTCGCGTGGCCGGGAATCTTTCGGGGCAAGGCGCGGGTTGTGCTCAGCCTGGATGCGCTGGGGCAGACAATCTCACCTGATGAAATTCTGGTTTCCATTCAGTCCAATCCGGCATTGATGCCTTTACTGCAACAGTGTGGTGCGATTGTGACCGATGATGGCGGGATTGCCTGTCATGCCGCGATTCTGGCCCGGGAGCTGAAAAAGCCGACATTAATCGGTACACGTGAGGCAACCTTGAGAATTCAGACCGGGGACCTGATTGAGATCGACACCTACGCGCAGGTTGTACGAATTCTGGAGAAACAGCAGTCGTAAAAAAACACTGATACCCGTTCGGCATCAGTGTTTTCAAATGGGGATGACAGGACTTGAACCTGCACGCCTTGCGGCACTAGATCCTAAATCTAGCGTGTCTGCCAATTCCACCACATCCCCGGATGGAGTTACTTTCAGTGGGAATACTAACGGTTTCCGGTAATTGATACAAATCGGAGGAGAGAAAAAAGTCGGACTTTCAGCGGGATTCCCGAAGATTTCGGCGTTCGTTCCCGCAGAGTCTGAGACAGCTTCCTCGCATTATTCCGTGGACGGATCCGTGTCGGATGATTCGTTTTCTTCTTCCTGTTCCAGTTTCGAAATCTGATCGCGCAGAGAGGCGGCGACCTCGTAATTTTCCTCAGCCACCGCAGCGGTCAACTCCCGACGCAGTTTAATCAGATTGTACTGCTGCTGACTCGACGTGGGAGCCCGCTTGGGAAACTTGCCGATATGTTCGCAGGCACCATGGATATTTTCCAGGAGCTGAATCAGGGGCTCGCGGAACGCGATGTAGTCATGTGGACAGCCCAGGCGCCCTTCACTGCGAAATTCCTGGAACGTGATTCCGCAGTTGGGGCATTCCAGTTCCTCATCGAGTTCCAGGTCCTGTGAATTCAATTCGATCAGCGTGGCTTCATCCTGTGGTTCCCATTCGTCTGAAGGGGCCTGGCCACTGATATATTCCTGAAAATGTTCTTCGCAGAAATGGAGTGCCTGTGCCTGCCCGTTTTGAATTTCGGTCAGGTGGTAGACGGCGGGTTTATTACAGACTCTGCATTTTTTCATGGTCAAAACTTTTGGATTTCGGACTGATAAGGCTTCGCTGAACAGGAAACGTCTCACCTCTATTCCGATTCTATACGAACCGGCAGCGGGGCTCAATCGCGATTCCCAAATTGATTTCAATCCGGATGAGCAGACGGCGATTCACCGATGTCGACTATGCTGCAGGCCTGGATAATGTTCAATCCCAGCTCACTGGACTTCTGAAGCAACTCAGGACTTTCGCTGCCCGGGTTGAACCAGACTTCGTCGGCTCCTTTCGCCTTGATTTCTTCCAGTAGGCCGATCCCGATCTGCGGGGGAACATACACGCTGATCCGATTCAGATGCACTTCGGGAAGTTCGGCCAGACTTGAGTAGGCAGTTAATCCCTCAATGTGTTTTTCTGTCGGATGCACGGGGAAAACATCATATCCCTGTTTCAAATGAGCGCGGACCGATTTATTTCCGTATTTCTGACGGTCCGTACTGGCTCCAATGATCGCGACTGTCTGCTTTGGCATGCCTAATCCTATTTTTTCAATGAGGAAACAAACTCGTCATAATGCTTTTGTACTTCTGACTGTGAAGGTGCTTTTCCTTCACTGACAATCACCCGGTACTTCATTTCCAGAGGTTTGCTTTCATCGAACTTCGTAGCGAAGAAGGCACCGAATCGACCGTAGGGACGTTCGGAATAACGCGACGGTTTGGGGACGCCGGGGTCTTCCATGTATTCCACGTTGTAGCGTTTGCCGTCGATTTCGTAAGACATGGCAAACCAGCCCAGGTTGATGTGGCCATCAGGATCCGTTTTATCAGAGACCTGAACCGGAGCAGTCTGCTGGGGAAAACCTTCGGGGCGTACATATGTGGCATTGTTGGATTCGGCGACGTCTTGTGCAGCCCGGAACTGGAATCCGGCGTGCTGGCGGTCCCCTTCCAGAACAATTTCGCCTCGCTTGCTTTCCAACTGGGTCTGCCAGTCGATCTGCCAGGCAGGGAATTTCGAGTTGGCGACATCAATGGGAGTGACCGTTACTTTGCGGGTTTCAATGATCACCGGCTTTCCCTCACCGTCTTCCCAGCGGATTTCGGAAGTCATGGTGCCTTCCTTCGGGCCCCCTTTCATTTCCAGCATTTTTTCGTGCCGCAGATGCGCGCCGTTTTTACAGTGCCAGAAATCGAGTTCTTTGCCAGCAAATTTCGTTTTATTCCATCCGACATACAAACCACGGTGGTGTGTGTATTTTCCGCCGGGGCCTTTTGTGATGACTTCTCTGCTGCCAGGTCCGTAGACGTGGTGAAAGACTTTGTAAGTGTCGTGAAAACTCTGTTTAGACGAGTCGTCATAGGGATAGACGTACTGCAGGACAGGATTGCCATTGAAGTACAGATCAGCCACTTTCTTCTCAGGCTGATCTTTCCAGGTGAAGCCCGATTTCTCACTGGCGTGCAGGCCTGCGGTAACTGAAAAGAGGGACAACAGGAGAATGGAGAGAACAGAAAGACGCTTCATAGCAGGTTCCATGGATGTTAGTTGTTGAATGTAAAGTCTGTTGCAATCAGAATGACTCATAAAAAATCCCGTATTCCGGGGAGGAATACGGGATTGGAATCGTCCGGTGCCGGGTTTAACCCGCGTTGGAATCAGGATTATTTTTAGGTGGTTTCCCGTCGACCCAGGGGCCCGCGAGAGTCATGTAGCTGGGCTCTTCCAAGACACTTCCTTTATCGCCGGCTTTCCAGCCTGGGATGTGTTTGGGCTTCTGCCGTGCTTCTGACATGGCTTCCCATTTTTTCGACCAGCTGCCATCCCCTTCTGTGATCTTGTGGGTATCTGCATCGAAGTGGTAGACCTTACCATTACGATAGCTGTTTGATCCCATATTGACCACGGCGATTGCTGCCGCACCCAGATCAGGTGGGTTGTTACACTTGCTCTGATCGTTGGCCTGCATTGCTTCGACCCAGTTCTTGAAGTGGGCATAGGTCGTATCTTTAATCTGAGCGACATCGATCCGCTGCTGTTTCAGGGAACTGTCGCGCGTAACCTGAGGCCGTTCGGGAATGAAATCATACCCGTCAAAACCTTCGCCATTGCCAAAGACAAATGAACCATTGTGCCCGCGGATGATCTGCTTGATGCGGGTTTCCTGGTTACACATGGTGGCATTCACCAGTCCCTGGACCCCTTCATTGAAGTCAGCAGCAACCGTGGCCACATCGGGAACGTCGCGGCCGTCGTATTCCAGGTACAGCCCCCCTGCTCCGACAACGCGACCGGGGTAACGCAGTCCGGTTGCTTTGAGCATGGCGGTGGTTCTGTGGACGAACAGGTCAGTAAACATGCCGGAACCGAAGGGCCAGAATCGACGCCACTGGGCGTAGACAGCACGGTCGAACGGCTGGTATTCGGCCAGACCTTCTTTGGTTCCCAGCCAGAGGTTCCAGTCAATGTTCTGTGGGTTCATCTCTTTTTTCAGAGCGTAATACCGCCACTGTCCCATTGAGGAATTACGGAAGTATTCAGTCTGGAACTGGAGCACTTTACCCAGTTGACCCTCCTGCAGACGGGCCCGTACGTCATCCCAGACAGGGAGACTGGTGGACTGCACGCCGACCTGCATGATTTTGCCCGTCTTCTTCCAGGTATCCACGACCTCCAGGGCTTCTTCGACTTTCTTTGTCATCGGTTTTTCACAGTAGACGTGCAAACCAGCGTTCATGGAGTCGATTGTCTGTTTGGCGTGCCAGTGGTCGGGAGTTCCGATACAGACGGCATCCAGTTTTTCTTTTTCGAGCATGTCACGGTAATCGACGTAGGCAGCGACGTCATTTCCCAGCTCTTTTTTGATATAATTAGCGGTGCGGTCCCGATGTTCCGAATACACATCAGCGACGGC
>NZ_CAXAVM010000144.1:0-18778 GCF_963972345.1 uncultured Gimesia sp.
GTTTCAGTGCACTGTAAACTGGACACGCGCGCGACCCAAAACAGCGCTTATCGCCAGCGGCGCGCAGCGGTCAAGTTCATTTTATGCAGAGGGAGTGCGGGGATGTGTAGCAGCAGGTGTGCGAAGTTCAGTCCTTCCTTTCAGGATGGTACTGTTGATGATACAGACTGGGGTGAACCCGAATCAAATTCGGGCCGAGCCCTTATTTTCTTTCGAGTGGTTTCGACTTTTTTGTGGTAGAAATTTCGCTATCGAATGTTTGACCAGTTTCCCATGTAGCGTGATACAAAATCGAACCTCGCCAGGCGGGCGGACACATGGGTCCGCACCCTACTTCGACAGAGTTGGTTTTGTTGTTCTGATTTGTGTGTCTGTTCTGACAGTTTCCTGTAATCTGTGACCACCGCGATTTGGATTCGCGGCCACCCGATTCGAGAACCTCATGACTTTCTGAGAAGGATGGAGTGCTGTTTATGATGCGGAAAATCTTAGCTGCTCTGATCTGTCTGGTCGTCTGTCTGTCTGCATTGACAGCGCGGGCGGCTGAAAATCCTAACGTGATTCTGATCATGTGCGATGATCTGGGCTGGGGGGATACCGGGTTTAACGGGAACACGATTATTCAGACACCACACCTGGATGCGATGGCGCAGAACGGGATGAATCTCAAACGCTTCTACGCAGCAGCACCGGTCTGCAGTCCGACCCGGGGCAGTTGTATTACCGGCCGCAATCCGTTTCGGTATGGCGTTGTGACGGCGAATGCCGGGCACATGAAACCGGAAGAACAGACATTGGCGGAATCACTGAAAGCCGCCGGTTATCGCACAGGCCACTTCGGGAAATGGCACCTGGGAACGTTGACGAAAACGGTGCGCGATTCGAATCGGGGCGGTCCTGAAAATACGTCTCACTTTTCTCCGCCGTGGCAGAACGGGTTTGAAGTCTGTTTCTCAACCGAAGCCAAAGTCCCCACCTGGGACCCGATGCTCAAGCCCACCGGTAAAGTATCCAGTCAAGGCTGGGCAGCATTGAATGAGAATGATCAGTCTGCCGCTTATGGCACACATTACTGGAACCAGGAGGGGGAGATCGTCAAAGAGAATCTGCGGGGCGATGATTCGCGGATCATCATGGATCGGGCGGTTCCTTTCATTAGTGATTCGGTAAAGCAGTCGAAACCGTTTTTCTGTGTGATCTGGTTCCACACGCCTCATCTGCCAGTCGTCGCCGGTCCCCGCTATCGCGCGATGTATGACAAGTACGATCTGCATCATGCGAATTATTATGGCTGCATCACCGCGATGGACGAACAGGTGGGTCGTCTGAGATCGAAGTTGAAACAATTGAATGTAACTGAAAACACGCTGATCTGGTTCTGTTCGGACAACGGACCGGAAGGGAATGCGCGTGCCCCCGGCTCTGCGGGGCCGTTTCGCGGTCGCAAACGCGATCTGCTGGAAGGGGGAATTCGCGTGCCGGCACTGGTCGAGTGGCCGGGAAAAGTCCAGCCCGGCTCTGTCACTGATTTCCCGATGGTGACCAGCGATTACCTGCCTACGGTCCTCGCGGCGACCGGTCATCCTCTTCCCGCCGACCGTCCGCTGGACGGAATGAATCTGCTGCCTGTCATCGAAGGTAAACTGAAAGAACGCTCACAACCGATCGGCTTTCAGTTTAAAAAGCAGGCGGTCTGGATGACTCAGCAGTTTAAACTGCTGAAAACGCAGCGTAAAAACAAAAGTCAGTACCAGCTGTTTGACATCATCGCCGATCCGGGTGAGACGACTGACGTCGCTGCAGACCATCCCGAACTGGTCAAGACTTTTCAAACCGAACTGGAACGCTGGATCAATTCCTGTGCGAACAGTAACGCAGGCAAAGATTATCAATAGAAAGAATCAGATGAACTTTTTGAAAATGCTCTGCAGTCTGTGCTGTCTTGCCTGTCTGTTGATTACATCAACTGTAGAAGCGGCGCGGCCCAACATCATTCTGATCATGGTCGATGACATGGGCTTTTCTGACATCGGCTGTTATGGCGGAGAGATTGAAACGCCCCACATCGATGCGCTGGCGGCCGGGGGTGTGCGGTTTTCGCAGTTTTATAATTCGGGTCGCTGCTGTCCTACGCGGGCCACTTTGATGACAGGCCTGCATCCACATCAGACGGGAATTGGCTGGATGACCAACCCGCCCGGCGATCCCCGCGGCTATTCCAAACCTCCCGCATACCAGGGATATCTGAATCGCGAGTGTGTCACGCTGGCGGAAGTTTTAAAGCCAGCCGGTTATGCGACACTGATGACGGGCAAATGGCATCTGGGCTTTAACGCGCAGGATCGCTGGCCGCTGCAGCGCGGCTTCGATAAATATTTCGGCTGCGTCTCGGGGGCAACCCGGTTCTTTCATCCTGTCGCACCGCGGGGCATGACATTCGGAAATGAAGACATTGAGACTCCTGCCAGTACCACCGACCGACCATTCTATACCACAGACGCCTACACCGATTATGCAATTCGTTTTCTCAATGAACATCAACAGGCAAAAGAGACGCAGGACAAACCTTTCTTTCTGTATCTCGCTTACACTGCACCACACTGGCCGCTACAGGCGCATGAAGAGGAGATCCGAAAGTACCGCGGCAAATACAAAATCGGCTGGGACGAACTCCGCGAACAGCGTCTGGCGAAACAGAAAGAGCTGGGACTGCTGCCGGCGAATACGAAACTTTCGCCTCGAGACTCTGAAGTACCTGCCTGGGATACTCTGAGTGAAAAAAAGCAGGACGAAATGGATCTTAAAATGGCCGTCTATGCGGCGATGGTGGATCGCGTGGATCAGAACATCGGTAAACTGGTTAACTCTCTGAAATCGAGCGGACAATACGAAAACACGCTGATCCTGTTTCTGTCGGACAATGGCGGCTGTGCCGAGGGGGGCGTGCTGGGTCGCGGTGAATTTTACGATATCGAAAAACGCAATCTCGATAACAGCAACAGTTACGGCAAAGCGTGGGCGAATGCGTCTAACACGCCGTTCCGCCTGTATAAACATTTCGCGCACGAAGGGGGTACGTCGACACCGTTCTTCATGCACTGGCCGGCTGAAATTAAGCCACAAACAGACTGGTACACGGAACCGGCCCAGCTGATTGATATCATGCCGACACTGATTGATGTGGCGGAAGCAAAGTACCCGGATACTTTCAGCGGGAATACAATCCCGGCGCTGGATGGCATTTCGCTGCGTCCGGCGTTGCAGGGAGAACCGCTTAACCGGACCGAGCCTCTTTTCATTGAACATGAAAGTAATGCGTTTGTAAGAGCGGGCGACTGGAAGCTGGTCGGACGTGGCGTTTCACCGGCGAAAGGTTATCAGTCACAGAAGTGGGAACTGTATGATCTCAAGACGGACCGCACGGAATTGAATGATCTCGCAACACGCAGACGGGCGATCGTAAACGATCTGGCACACAAGTGGGAAGCCTGGGCGAAACGCGTGGGCGTGTATCCCAAGTGATTTTTGCTACTATGAAAAACATGAACGTTGTTTTATGACGGAAGAAATTCGTCCGTTGTTTGCTGTTCTCCGAATTCAATTCTTACTTTGTGATTCTTTGTTGAATTCAAATTCTTCGGCGGGGACGAGGCCATCCTGGTCCTGGATAAAGGCTTTGTTTTTGGTTCTGTCCAGCATGCGTTCGCCATACTGCAGGTTGAATGATTTGATCTGGAACTGATCCGGGTTAATGGGTTGATTCAGTTTTGAATCAAGTAACGTATAAGTGCGCCGTGAGGTCAGTTCACGCTTACCTACTAGTCTGAATTGAAAGTCCTCAAAGATGACTTTCTGAGGCAGGTAGATGCCATTGACGTTTTTATAAGAAAATGTCTGGATACGATCCGGGACAGTCCCGTGTAAACTCTCATATTTCACCGGACTATATCCAAACCGGGAGTCGTAGGTCATTTGTCTGAATTCGGGAAGACCATTTGGTTTCGCGCGATTGTACTCGATCTTGACGATCAACTGTTTCTGCCCGTCTTTCAGTTTTTTTTCCGTGATGGTAACCCGTCTGGAAAACGTCTCCTGTTTTTCTTTTCCCTCTGCGCCACTGAGCACTTTGGCATACATCTCGGGGGTGCGAGCAAAGCTGCCCGAGGCAGTACCCAGCACTTTTTTCCTGGGATCGAAGAACCGACCATCCCGTTCGATTTCAAAATTCCATTTTCGAAACAGAACTCTGCCCCAGCCAACTTGTCTCTGAACAGTCTCAGGAAAACCATAGAGGGAGCCGAAGCGTTTCTCGCTCAACTCCAGGCTCTCTTCCCCTTTGACGACAATCCATTGTGCGTTTAAACTACTTTCGATTTTGGCTGGTATCGGTTGCAGCTGATTGAGTTCATCGGGTTTTTCTATCACATAATTACTTACATGCAGTTTATCCTGTCGTTGATCCAGCCAGAAAGGGTGCAGTCGATACGTGGTCTTCCAACTGGGGGGTTCAAGCCTGCTCCGATGGTATAATGATTCGCTCCTGTATAGATAAGTTCCCTGCCAGGTATGAATGGCATCAAGATTCGTGGTGAGCTGCTTCGACAGGAAAACGAGTGTCTGCTGCGTTTCTTCCGGGTTCAGCTGGCGCTGTTGTTCGGCACCTGGTTCTTCGGCAGGGATGACGGACGGGGAATGCAGACAGAGTAACAACAGTAAGATCGTGAGTGACAGACGACAGGCCATTCTTCACTCCTCGCTATATTTATATAGAAGAAACAAACGGATACATTCGTCGATGCAGTGTAGCAGATCGGAAGCCGTAGTGACAAAACATTTCTACCACGAAAAATAACATGAACGAGCTGAATGTCTGACATTGAGATTCGAAAGGCTGTTCTGATTCAGTGTCTGTCCTGACAGTGTCTGCTCGCTGCGTTAATCTACCCAGTGCAGGACATCACGGATGATCGACCAGCGTGGGGGGTCGGAGTTGATGGTTTCGCCGAGAATCCAGTATTTGTAGAGCGTGTCGAAGACGCCCTCTTTCTTCTTGAGTTCGAGCCAGACTTCCATGAATTCTTCAAACTCAATGTCGTGGGCACCCAGGTAATACATGGGAACGCGAATGTTTTTCTTGAAGGGATTGATGACCGAGAATTTCGGATACAGCAACGTCCAGGCGGCCCCGGTTTCAGCACTTGTCACCAGCAGATCGGCGTGGCCGGCATTGCCTTCGAAAAAATCTTCTTCGGAATTGATGGAAATGAAACTCGCGTTGGGGAAATACTCGTGAGCTTTTTCGTCGTAGAAACTGTTGGCGACGACTGCGATTTTCAGATCAGCGGAATGGCGTAATTTATCGAACTCCAGGAAATCAACTTTACGAAAATCGGGCAGTACGAGTGCCAGCGTCACGTCCATGTAGGAATCGGCGACGGGGAAGGCGGTCGCTCGTTCGATGGTGCCTTCCAGGCCTGACATCGCCAGGTCGAAATGATCCTGTTTCAATTGATCAATCAGTGTCTGGGGTGTGAAGGGGACAAATTCGATATCAACTCCCAGGTCGAGCGCCAGTCGATGTGCCATATCAATATCGAGGCCCACCAGCTGTCCGCGGTCATTGAAGTAGGAAAAGGGAAGCCGCTTGGGATCGAAGCCCAGCCGAATGGTGCCGCGACGACGGATACGATCGATGCGGGTTTCGTTAGACAGAATCGGCTCGGGGTTGGGAGCGGATGTTTTCAGAATGATCTCTTTGGCACCTGGAAAGAGCAACTGGCGATCGGCGATGAGTGCTTTGGATTGATAGACGTCTTTAAACGTGTAGTTGAGTACGGCGTGAATGCCGGCAATCACGACTCCCGCGACACACAACGAGAACAGCGACCAGGAGATGAAACGTCTCCACTGGATTTTAAGAGTACCGGAGAGCGAAGCCGCAGCCAGGATGGCAAACGAAAACAGGTAGACCGAACGCAGTGCATCACCCAGGCGAGTGGTATAGATGCCAACCGCCAGGTAGAGCTGAAAGATGTCATGTGGGATGTGCATCAGATCGAGCAGCCAGGGAATCGTCACGGCTGGTTTCGCGAAGGAACCGGCCATACCCAGCGAGAGAAAGCGGGGGTATTCTTCAGGCAGCATGCTTGAGCCGTAGAACCAGGCAGAGAAAGGAATGAAGATCAACCCGACGATTCGACCAAGGTCGGGGAAAGGAAAGACGAGCGGAATCAGGACATCGGGTGAGCCGCCGGTGTCCTCTTTTTCCAGATGATAACGGTCCAGAATTTCGCGGGCCGCTTCCACAATCAGGGGTATCACGGCAAACGTACTGCCCAGTACGAACGAAGCGATGACGGCAGTCTGTGAGACTTTAAGGGCGTCCCAGTAACGCACGGGGGTGCAGACAGAAATCAGCATCGGCAGAATGCCAATCGCCAGCAGCAGTGTGGCGGCGGAAAAGGTGATCAGGTAAGCCTGCAGCAGACCGAACTTTTCAAAGGGGAGTGTGCCCATTGCGTAAGAAACGATGGCAAAAATGCCGATCGGTGAAATGTGGACAATCATGCGATTGAGCCGCATCAAAGCGTTGACGGCAACGGACAGCGGTTCCAGCAGGCGTTCGCGTTTGGGAATGCCACTGATCGCGATGCCCATACCAATCGAAAATAGCACCACCGCGGGAACGGCATTGTTGGCGAGTGAGAAAAACGGGTTTGAGGGAATGAACAGGTCGTAGAGGCTCTCGCTCTTAGGACCTTCAACAATACTGGTACTGAAGAACGCACCTTTCTGCCAGAAGGGAAACGAGAGCGACATCAGGCAGACACTAAACAGGCCGATACACCAGAGAATCAGCAACAGGACGATGACAGTAAACGCCATGTTGCGTGTCTGTCGAATTGAGATGCGGCCCAGATTTAAAATCAGCGAAAGCGTGATGTAAGGCAGAACCGTCATCTGCAGCAGTCCGATGAAGACATCGCCGACCGCTTTCAGCGGGGAACACAAGTCACCAAAAAACAGACCACACAATACCCCCAGCCCCAGGCTCGTAAGAATCCAGGTGGTTAAGCCGGGCTTAAAATGTGACGGAGTGACTTTTTCCATTCGCCGGATCCTTGAGCACGCAGGTATCAGCGGGTGAAATTGAACCTGTCTGGCAGGAAAACTGATACTTGTCGTGGATAAATTCTTGCCGGAAGTGTAAGGTTCCCTGAAAGATACAGGTCATAACGTAATCTTCACAGTGAGTCCAGACAATCATCGGGTTCCAATGAATCTGGATTCTTAACACAAAACCCTTTCTATCACCAGACTTATCGAATCTGCATGCCTTTTTCTATTACCTATCACGGTCAGCAGTTCCTGTTTGAAACGACGCCCGAGCTGTTTTCCCCCAAAGGCCTGGACCGGGGGACCGAGGCGATGCTCTCCACCGTAACGTTTGCATCAGGCGAGCGGGTGCTGGACCTGGGCTGCGGATGTGGTGTGGTAGGCATTCTGGCAGCGAAGATCGTTGGTGCTGAGAATGTTGTGATGACCGACGTGGATGGCGAAGCAGTTCGCATTTCAAAAACGAATGCGGAACGTAATGCGGCTGCGGGAGTGACTGTTTTACAGAGTGATGGTTTTCGCGATCATCAGGAGACCGACTTCGACTGGATCCTCTCGAACCCGCCTTACCATGAAGATTTTTCCGTCGCCAAGAACTTCATCATGAAGGGTTTCAACCGTCTGAAGATCGGCGGAAAGCTGGTGATGGTGACTCGTCGACGGTTGTGGTATCAGAAGAAACTTACCAGCATTTTCGGTGGGACCGAAGTCCATGAGATCGACGGCTACTTTGTATTTCATGCCGAGAAACGCCGCGACAGCTATGCAGCGCGGAAGCGGCGGAACCGATAACTGAAACCGGCAGCCAGACAAGCCGGGAACATCCAGTGAAAGATATTCCCTGACAACCTTGTCTCACATGTCTGCCATCCAGTCCTGCAGGGCACGTACCTGCGGTGTCGGATCTTCGGCGAGTGCTTCGAGGGCTTTGACGACTGCCAGGCAGCCGGGGATTGTGGTCACGCAGGTGACACCATAGGAAACAGAAGCCGAACGGATTTTACCTTCGTCGGTCCGCGACCCTTTACCGCTGGGCGTGTTGAAGATGAACTGCACTTCCTGGTTGGCCATCATGTCCAGCAGGTTGGGGCGTCCTTCTTTCAGCTTTTTCACAGTGGCTACTTCGAGTCCCGCTTCTTTGAGGACACGAGCGGTACCGGAAGTCGAAACGATTTTGAAACCCAGCTCAATTAATCGTCGAGCCGGCTCGATAATCATGTCTTTATAGACATCGGCCATGCTGATGAAGACGGTGCCTTCGGAAGGCAGGCTGGTACTGGCGGCGAGCTGACTTTTCGCAAATGCCATCGCAAAGCCGTCTGAGATGCCCATGACTTCGCCGGTTGAACGCATTTCGGGGCCGAGGATAATATCAACGCCGAGGAAGCGGGAGAACGGGAACACGCTTTCTTTGACGGACGTATGCTTCGGCACAGGCTCTTTGGTGATGCCCTGTTCGAGCAGCGAGACTCCCGCCATCACTTTGGCTGCGATACGGGGCAGTGAAATTCCGGTCGCTTTGGAAACGAACGGCGAAGTTCGGCTGGCGCGAGGATTCACTTCCAGAATGTAGACCTTGTAATCATCGACCGTCTGTTTGACTGCGAACTGAATATTCATCAACCCTTTGACTTTGAGTTCCCGCGCGAGGGCATGTGTCGCGCGTTTGATTTCATTGATGACCGATTCGGGGAGCGAGTGGGGCGGGAGCACACAGGCCGAGTCACCGGAATGTACGCCGGCCTCTTCGATGTGTTCCATCACGCCGCCGACCAGTGTCGTAATACCGTCCGAGATGGCATCGACGTCAACTTCGATGGCATCTTCCAGGAACCGGTCGACGAGAACCGGATGATCGGGTGAAGCATTGACGGCTTCATTCATGTAACGCACGAGGGATTCTTCATCGTAGCAGATTTCCATAGCGCGTCCGCCGAGCACGTAGCTGGGGCGGACAAGAATCGGATAGCCGATTTTTTTAGCAACGTTACGTGCACTTTCGGTATCCGTGGCGATCCCGTTGGGAGGCTGATGCAGTTCGAGTTTTTCCAGGATTGCCTGAAAGCGCTCGCGGTCTTCGGCGGCGTCGATCATCTCGGGACTCGTACCGATAATGTTGACACCAGCGGCTTCCAGGCCACGTGCCAGATTCAGTGGCGTCTGACCGCCGAACTGCACGATCACGCCATCAGGTTTCATCCGGTCGCAGATATTCAGGACGTCTTCGGTTGTCAGAGGTTCGAAGAACAGGTGATCCGAGGTGTCATAGTCGGTCGAAACGGTTTCGGGATTCGAGTTGACCATGATACTCTCGATGCCCAGTTCCTGCAAAGCGAAGGAAGCCTGGCAGCAGCAGTAATCGAATTCAATACCCTGCCCGATGCGGTTCGGCCCGCCGCCCAGAATCATGATGCGACGTTTGTGGTCGGGATTACCGGGGGTTTCGTCTTCCTGTTCGTAGGTCGAATAGAAGTAAGGTGTAAAGGCTTCGAATTCGGCGGCACAGGTATCGACCTGTTTAAAGGTCGCTTCGATGCCGAGACTTTTGCGATACTGGCGGACATCCATTTCTGTGGAATCGAGCCAGAAAGCGAGCTGTTTATCGGAGTAACCGGCCTGCTTGGCCTGTTTCATGGCAGCGTAGTCCATGTCTTCCAGGCGGGCACGTGCGCGGATCTGGTCTTCCAGTTCGACCAGTTGCCGAATGTGATTAAGGAACCAGGGATCGATATCACTCAGTTCGTGTATCTGTTCGGTCGTCATTCCCAGTTTGAAAGCATAACGGATGTAGAAGATGCGATCTTCGTTGGGAACCGAAAGTTTGGACTGGATCGTATCCTTGGAAGGCTGTTTGGCGGTCCCCCACAGATCCTTGTTTCCGCCTCCCAGTCCGAAGTGACCGATCTCCAGTCCCCGCAGTGCTTTCTGCAGTGATTCTTTGAAGGTACGACCGATGGACATGGTTTCGCCGACCGATTTCATCTGCACGGTGAGGACCGGGTCGGCATCCGGGAATTTTTCGAACGTCCAGCGGGGAATTTTGGTGACGACGTAATCGATGGTGGGTTCAAAACAGGCAAAGGTTTCGCGGGTGATGTCGTTACGGATTTCATCAAGGCGATAGCCGACGGCCAGTTTGGCGGCGATTTTTGCAATGGGGAAGCCGGTCGCTTTGGAAGCCAGGGCACTGGAACGGCTGACACGGGGATTCATTTCGATGATCGTCATGCGGCCCGTATCGGGGTTGACGGCGAACTGAACGTTGGAGCCTCCGGTTTCCACGCCGATCTCTCGCATACAGGCGATGGGAGCATCGCGCATCCGCTGGTATTCTTTATCGGTGAGTGTTTGAGCCGGCGCGACGGTGATCGAGTCGCCGGTGTGCACGCCCATGGGATCGAAGTTTTCGATGGCGCAGATGATGACCACGTTGTCGGCTTGATCTCGCATCACTTCCATCTCGTATTCTTTCCAGCCGAGAATGGATTCTTCCAGCAGAACTTCATTCACTGGAGACAGGGCCAGTCCGCTGCGGACTTTGGCTTCGAACTCTTCCCGGTTGTACGCCACGCCGCCACCGGTTCCCCCCAGGGTATAGCTGGCGCGAATGATGATCGGCAGACCGATATCCTTCATGGCCGCGTTGGCTTCTTCCATGTTGTGCACGACGGAACTGCGGGGGCAGTCGAGACCAATTTTGGTCATCGCTTCTTTGAACTGATCGCGGCTTTCTGCTTTGGCGATGACAGACTCTTTGGCACCGATGAGTTCCACACCCAGTTGATCGAGGATCCCCCGGCGGGCGAGATCCATGGCGGCGTTCAAACCGGTCTGTCCACCGAGCGTCGGCAGCAGGGCATCGGGTTTTTCGATCTCGATGACTTTCTGGATATACTGCCAGGTAATCGGCTCAATGTAAGTGCGATGTGCTGTTTCCGGATCGGTCATGATCGTGGCCGGATTGGAGTTCACCAGCACGACTTCATAACCATCTTCCCGCAGTGCCTTACAGGCCTGGGTTCCGGAATAGTCAAATTCACACGCCTGGCCGATCACAATAGGACCGGAGCCAATGATCAAAATCTTACGAATATCGTCGCGTCTAGGCACTTTCTCGGATCACTTTCACAGCAAATGTACATTGTATTCTGGCTCTGAGACCTTTATCTGCGCAAATCTTCCCAACGTTAACAAGCACAGCAAAATAATCAAGCAAGGCAGACCAGAAAGTCCCAGAACAGGCTTTGAAACGTCATGGTTCGAGAGCCACACGATCACGAACAATCTTTCGCAGTGGCAACTGAGAATTTCCGGGCACAAACCGATTCGCCTGGATACTTTTGTACCGTAAGTATTCGAACCATTGAGGAGTAATGGCGCTGATTCGTTCATTGGAGGAGTAAGGAACGTCCTATTTTTTTATCACACTGCCTGTCAGAACAATGGAAACGGATTGATGGCTTGAATCGATCCTGACGGTCAGATCCCTCTCCGAGGAATGATCCTAAGTGATGATTTAGAAAGTATTTTCAAATCGAGGAGGTTTTCTACTGCTCTCTTCCGTCCATCTGTTCAAGTTAAAACGTTTCCCTCCATAAGGATATAGGGATTTCACGCAGATAAGTCTACAGGCTGAACTGGTCATGCGAAATTGTTGATCTCTGGCACATGTTGACAGAAAAAAACATAAGCTTTTCCAGAATGAAACATCGCTTTGTTTCCTGTGAATCACCAATCCTCTTCCCTGAGTTTGTATATGCAAGCCTTGGGAAAATACAGGAAGCTTAAAATCTTCTGCCTCTTCTGATGTATGAGTCAATGCCATGGAACTCAATCAACAAATTGACATTCTCTGGATTTTAGTCTGCAGTATATTTGTCCTGTTTATGCAGGCGGGATTCTGCTGTCTGGAATCGGGACTTTCGCGTTCCAAAAACAGTATTCACGTCGCCATCAAAAATGTTGTCGACGTAAGTACTGTGGGGATATTGTATTGGATTTTCGGTTTCGGCCTGATGTTTGGAGCGACGACCGGGGGCCTGATCGGCACCACTTATTTTCCCTTTACGAATTCCGGTTCCGATATATTTCTATCCGCGTTTTTCCTGTTTCAACTGATGCTGTGTACGACGGCCGCCACAATCGCATCGGGCGCCTCAGCCGAACGGATGCGTTTTACGGCTTACGTGATTCTTTCGATTGTTCTGGGGGGAATCATTTATCCCGTGTTTGGTCACTGGGCCTGGACCAGCCATTTTGTCGGGAAAGCACCCGGCTGGCTGGAGTCACTGGGTTTCCGGGACTTCAGCGGTTCAACGGTTGTCCATTCTCTGGGAGCATGGGCTGCACTGGCATCGATCGTGATTATCGGGCCCCGAATTGGAAAATTTGATCAACGTACCTCTTCTCGAAAATTGCGAGGTCACAATCTGACCCTGGCGACCATGGGGGTCTTCATCCTCTGGATGGGCTGGTTTGGATTCAACGGCGGCAGTGAATTTGGTTTCACCTCGCATGTCCCACAAATCTTCATTAATACCTTTCTGGCTTCTGCCTGTGGTGCCATCACCATGCTGATCTGGCAGTATTACCTGCGTAAACAGATCGAGATCGAACCTGTTCTGAATGGTCTGCTGGCAGGGCTGGTCGCGAGCAGTGCCAGCTGTGATGTGGTCTCGCCGGCATCTGCAGTGGTGATAGGAATTGTGGCAGCGATCGTCATGCAAGCAGGTGTCCGCGTTCTGGATCACTTCCAGCTTGACGACACGATTGGCGTGATTCCCGTTCATGGCTTTGCCGGAGTCTGGGGGACACTGGCGGTTGCCTTGTTTATTCCAGCGGAATTCCTGGCACACTCCCGCCTGGAACAGTTTCTGGTTCAGTTACTGGGCTGTGCTGTCTGCTTCATCTGGTGCTTTTCTTTCTGCTGGATCACGTTGCGAGTCATCAGTAAATACATTCGACTGCGGGCGACCGAAGACGAAGAAAAGCAGGGACTGAATATGGCGGAACATGGTGCCACTTCAGAAATGTACGAACTGTTGAACCTGATGGAGTTGCATATCAAAGGCAATTCCCATCTGGGCGAAGATCTGGATGAAAACAGCGATGTCGGCCTGATTGCCAGACAATATAATAGAGTAACACAAATAAGGGATCTGGCATTGAATGAATTAAAAGACCGCACGGAAAACCTCGAGCTGACCCGCCGCGAACTGGAAGAAAAAGCCGAGCGATTAAAACAGGCCAATACCGACGCCGAAGCAGCATCGCGGGCCAAAAGTGAATTCCTGGCAAACATGAGCCATGAAATCCGCACGCCGATGACCGCCGTCCTGGGGTATACCGATTTGCTGCTGGAAGAAAGCTGGGGCCGCCCGGGCAGTATCGAATTACTGGACGTGATCAAACGCAACGGGAACTATCTGCTGGAACTGATCAACGATATTCTCGATCTCTCCAAAATTGAATCGGGAAATCTGAGTATCGAAACCATTCCGTTTCCGCTGCTGGAAAAACTGAAAGAAATTCAGGCGCTGATGAAAGTCAGGGCTGAATATCAGAAATTACAGTTCAAACTGTCCTTTAATGGTAATATCCCTGTTGAGATTCAGAGCGATCCAACACGGTTCAAACAGATCCTGATCAACCTGATCGGGAACGCGATCAAATTCACACCAGACGGGGGAAAAGTTTCGGTGGAAACATCGCTTTTGAATTCCAGTTCCAATGAACCACTGCTGGAATTCAAAATCCGTGACACGGGCATCGGCATGACCGCCGGGCAGATCGACATGCTCTATCAGCCGTTCGTCCAGGCAGACTCTTCCACGACGCGTAAGTTTGGTGGAACCGGCCTGGGGCTGGCTATCAGCAAGCGACTGGCTGAGATGCTGGGTGGTGATCTGTATTGCGAAAGCGTGCCCGGTGAAGGGACCGTCTTCACACTGACCATTGGTATTGGCAACCCGGCACCATTGGAATTTCATACAAATCCACAGGTCGACTTCAAACAGATTCCCGTGAACCTGCAGGAGTCGGGAATCACTGAATCGGATTCAGAAATGATCATCAGGGGTAGCTGCTCGGTACTGCTGGCAGAAGATGGTGTAGATAACCAGCGACTGATTTCCACGCTGCTGAAAAAAGAAAAAGCACATGTAGTGCTGGCGGAAAACGGTGACATCGCTGTCAGGCGGGCACTGAATGCCGAGCAACAGGGGAAACCGTTTGATGTCATTCTGATGGATATGTCGATGCCGGTTCTGGATGGATATGGCGCCACCAGAAAACTGCGTGAACTGGGAATTGAGACTCCTATTATAGCATTGACCGCGCATGCCATGACCGGAGATCGACAAAAATGTATTGATGCCGGCTGCACGGATTACACAACCAAACCGGTCAATCGGGAGAAACTCCGTAATATCGTGGTGAAGTATCAATGTCATGCTGAGCCAGAGTTGATCACGGAATGATTCACGCAGCAATGAGTGCGAATTACGACAGTTGATCGCGATTCAGTTCCAGAAACTGGTCGGCCCAGTAGTAACCTTCCAGCAGGCCCGTTGTATCGAGGCCCATCAGATAATAAGCGATGTAAATGGCCTCAATGGTGGCAAGACCGGTTGAAGGATCTGCATACTGTTTTGAGACCCGGGGATATGCTGTTTTCCAGGCCGGCAGGCTGCGAACGGGCAACTCCTGATAATCAGGTTCCATTTTCTCTGCCAGCCGCCAGGTTCCATCAAGAACCAGCAGACCAGAATCGGCATCCGCCGGACTGATTAACGGACCTTCCAGGCCCAGGCGCACATACCCCTGTAGGAAGTCGGCTTCTTTGCGGGGATACTTCCAGAAGACAAACTTCTCATGCGTGCGCAGAGGCTGCACGGTGCATTTGCTTTTGCGTTCTTTGGGGTGTACCACGATCACGGTGGGAGGATGTGAGCCAGACACTGCTTCGGTCTTTTCAGATGAAATGCTTGCTATTCCGCTTCAGCAGAACCTGATTAATAGAAATGGTTTCTGATAGGCGCGGTTCAGGAAGCTTCCTGGGCCTTCTTGATCAGATCTTCCTGGACGGCAATTTCCTGCTCCAGACTTTTGACTTCCTGGGGATCATCCATCTGCTCTTTGGCACCGGTTAAACGCTGGCGCAGTTTCTGGATTTTCTGACGCGCGATGTCGATCTGTTTTTTCTGCTTCTTATTCAGGCTCATTACGGACTGCATTTCCTCATATTCAGGAGACGAACCAACTTTTCGGACGGTTCATTATAGCACAGGAGATGAGAAAATCACAGACTCCCCGCCTGTCAGCGGAGGAAAAACAGGCTCAGGCTGGAGATCAGCATGACCACCAGAAACGTCAAGGCGCCGGCTGAAAACCGCCAGAGCAATAGCTGTTCAACCACGATCAGTGCCAGCACGGTCAACAACAGGTTTTCCGCCAGGCCTGCCTGTGTGGTGCGATCCTCGGGTACTTCCATCTGCTGGCTTTCCGTTCCTTCGGGTCGACGAAAATACTGCGCTGGAATGAGCTGCGGCCCAATATGAGTCAAATTACTTTCCTGCGGAGAAACATTCACCGCGTAGAGCGTATTTTCGGTGGCAGCGGAGCCCCAGTCTAATTCATAGAAACCAGACAGCAGAGTCTGTGAAAAGGTGATCGTGCGGGACTCATTGCTGCTGTCGAGGACACTTCTGAGCGGATACTTTTCCTGGTCCGGGGCAATCATCTGAGGAGTGAGCGTAAGCTGGTTTTCCCGCGTCATGATTTCCAGGGGCTGTCCCACTCGGACAGCGCGGCTGCCCCATTTACCGGTTGCGACATAGAGCACAAGTTCATTCACCATCGGCGGAAAACTGGGCCAGATTGCCCACGTCCCCCAGAGCCGATCGAGGGAAGTCGTAATCAGAACCACTTTTCCCCGCCCGAGTGTCCCCTCGATGATCGCCGGGTCGTTCGTATCATAATTCAATACAGGCCGCGTATTTGTGTCGGGGGGATGTTCTGTCTGAAAGTATTCGTAGATATGAGTCGTTTCCAGCCCGGCATCAGGATTCCCCTTGAAGATTTCAATGACCGGATGCTGATACTGCAGCGGATCAAACTCAAACAGGGTCGTATGCTTGCGGGCATCGCCTCGACGGTCCAGCAGTTTCAGAGCTAACAGCCCCTGCTCTGGTTGAAGGATCGTCTGGTTATAATTCTTGACATTCACCTGCTCGCCCAGACTGACGATCAATCCGCCTCCCCGGCTGACGTAACGTTTTAACAGATCGCGTTCATGATCTGTAAACAGCGCGACATCACAGATCACGACCGCGTCATACAGGCTGAGCTCTGTTGTTGCCAGCTCGCCTTCATTGATCACATGTGGTTTGATAATTCCCTGCCAGGGCTGCTCCTGCAATGAAGGAGACAGCGCCAGTTCCAGAAAATCAGTCGCGCGGCCCATGGCTTCGGTCGAGCGTCTGCCATTGACCAGCAGGACGTTGATCTCCTTTTTAACGGGCATCACTTTCCAGCGATGGTTATCCAGGGGGAGTCGATCGTCGGCGAGTCGAACTTCCAGTCGATGGTCGCCAACCCTGGTAAACTGATGGGTAAACTCTGCCTGTGTGTCAGCATTTGCCGGCAGATCCACCTGCTTCTGATTGACCAGTTGCTGATCCACATACAACTGCAGGTTGACGGCATCCTGGTTTAGAAGACCATAATTATGCAGAGTCACACTCAAGCGAACCGGCTGATTCAGCGTGGCAAATACCGACTTGCTGTTGAAATCGACAATGGCGAGATTCGATTCTTCCGCTACGCCCACGTCTTTGAGAATCAGCGTCGCTTTTTTGGATAACGCCTCCATCAATGACAGGATTCGCGATTTTCCCTGTTCCGCCTGCTGGGGCGCCCAGCTCTCCGCCTGGAAATCACTGATAACGATCACTTCTTTCTGCGCCAGTTCCTGTGCCTGTCCCAGAAATTCCAGAGCCGCCTGCAGCGCCTGGCCGGCGTTACCGAATTCCTGTGTCGGTTGCAGTTTTGAAATTTCTTCAAGAATATAAGCCTGCTGGCGTGAAGGGCGGGTGATCAGTTTCTGCGGCGAAGCGCTGGAAATCTGAATCAGCTGAAATGCATCTCCCTGCCGGGAAGAAGCAACAATCGAACGCGCGATTTCCCGGGCTTCCTCGAACAGCGTCTCTTCATCTCCCTGCCAGCGCATGCTGAAGGAGGTATCGACAACCAGGATCCGATGTACGGGAGCCGCGGTTTCAAAAAAGGCACCTTGCAGCGACCAGTAGGGGCGCGAAAACGCGACCGCCAGCAGCAATAATATCAGACACCGGACCAGCAGAATCAACAGTTGCTCGAACCGCACGCGTCGGGAATATTTTCTGGTTGCTGCCATCAGGAACTTCATGGCCGCCCATTCGGTTTCAATAAACTTTCGCTTGTGCAGCAGATGAATCAGAATGGGAATTCCAGCCGCCAGCAGTCCCATCAGCAGCCAGGGACTGGCAAATCCAAATGCAAACAGAGGCTGAAAGAAAAATACGTTCATGAAATTTCGACTCTATGCGAATTAAAAACCAACCCGGGACTGACGGTGAGAAAGGAAAGTTGACAGCGCCATATCCAGTGACTGATCGGTACGAACCAGCCCGTAGTCCATATTCAGATCGCGACAGCCACGCTGCGCTGCTTTCAGAAATTTTTCAAACTCGGCCTGATAGGCTTTTTTAAGCGACCGTGGTTCCGCCATCTGCTCGGGCAGATTTTCCAGACCGCGGAACAATACCGGCTCCTGGAAAGGGAAGTCCTGTTCTGCGGGGTCAATTACCTGCAGCAGGCTGACATCATGTTTGCGATGTCGAAAATGTTTTAACCCCAGCATGACTGCATCGAGATCATCAAACAGATCGCTGATAATAATGATCAGGCTGCGGCGGTTGATGCGTTCTGCCAGTTCGTGAAAGACTTTACCAAGTCCCGATTCACCCGCGGCTTCCGTGTGTTCCAGAGTATAATATATCTGTTTCAGATGTGTTGGCTGGCTGGCGGGCCTGAGAAAATCCACCACGCGATCATTCACCGTACACAGCCCGGCGGCATCCTGCTGTTTGATAACTACATAAGCCAGGGCGGCGGCTACCAGCCGGGCATATTCCCACTTGGAGAGCGCCGTTCCCTCGGAGCGATACCGCATGGACTCACTGCAGTCGAGCAGCAGATAGCAGGTAAAATTGGTCTCGGCTTCATACTGTTTCAGATAGTAACGATCTGATTTGGCGTACACTTTCCAGTCAACGTAGCGCAGGTCATCGCCGGACGCGTATTCCCGATGCTGGGCGAACTCGGCGGAAAAGCCGTGAAAAGGGCTTTTATGTGCCCCGGCAACATAGCCTTCCACGATCTGTCGCGCCGCCAGATCCAGGTTCTGAACCTTAGCGAGCGTCTGCGGATCTAAATACTTGCGGTAATCGTCCATCAAGTTTTTCCTGAGAGGAGTCAACCGAGATAAGTTGAATCAGTCGATCCACGATTTTATCGGGAGTCATCCCCTCGGCTTCCGCATTGAAATTGGTAATAATGCGATGCCGGAGCACGGGATGCGCGACAGCGCGGATATCATCGGTACTCACATACATCCGACCCT
>NZ_CAXAVM010000145.1:0-18533 GCF_963972345.1 uncultured Gimesia sp.
ATGCCCGCTTCATACAGATTCCATTTACTGCCCCGCAGTGGCGCATTGTCAGCATATTCGGGAGTACCGCCGTTATCTGAAGTGAAAACAACCAGCGTCGAGTCGCGCAGACCACTTTGATCTAACGCTGCCAGGACCTGCCCCACATACGCGTCCAAAGTTTCTATGAACGCACCGTAATGCGTGCGGCGATTCTCATCACCGGTGTCATTAACGACGCGCTTCTGATATTTTTTCACCAGCCAGTCCGTCGGTGCGCGGACCGGTGTATGGACATGGAAGTAGGACAGATACAGGAAAAAAGGCTGCTCCCGTTTCTGCTTGAGAAAATCAATCGCGTGTTCTGTCACCGCGTCAGGCGGGAATTCGCCCTCCGCGAAATCGCCGGGCTTCCAGTCGAATTTCTTGGCATAGGGATGACTGCCGAACGTTTCTTTCGCCGTCTGAAATCCCTGTTGTTGCGGTCCATGTGTCGGACTCCAGCCCAGATATCCCTTGTAATGTTTGCTCACGTGCCATTTGCCGAAGAAGCCGGTCGCATAATCTGACTGTTGCAGAATTTCTGCAATCGTGACTTTTGTTAAGGGCAACTCCCGCGTATAAGGGGGCGGCTGCAGAGAGCGGGACGGCGGCTCGACACCAGCGGGCTTTGTCACAAATTCAAAATGCAGCCGCGCGGGAGTTTTTCCCGTCAGAATCGCTGCCCGTGAAGCAGAGCAGATCGGCGCAGGAGAATACGCAGCAGTGAACCGCAGCCCCTGTTTTGCCAGTTGATCCAGGTGCGGCGTCTCAGCAAGTGTGCCTCCATAACAACCCAGGTCTTTCCAGCCCAGGTCATCCGCCAGAATGAAGACAATATTGGGTGACTTCTCTGCAGCGGAAACCGGCAGGCTGAAACTGAACAGGAACAAAACAGATAGAACACGCCACATCTGTGAACCTCAACTTTGAGGGAACATGAATTATTTGATTTCGAACGGCAGTGTCACAGTCTCTTTTCGTGGGCTTGAGTCGGACCGCTGTTTCGAAAGATCCACGGCGAAGGGCTGCTGCAGACTGTTACCTGCCAGATCTTCCAGCACGGTTCCTACGACAAGTCGATAGTCGCCCGGCTGCCACGCTGTGACTGGAATAAACTTCCAGACCGACTCCCCTTCGTCCAACTGGATCTCACCCGGGATCGATTTGCCGGTTTCAGTCTGTACGCGCAACTGGCTGTGCAGCAATGCGAAATCCAGCGACTCTCCCAGCTGGCAGATCAAAGGTGCGCGGGTGCCCGCATCAGGCGTGGTTAATTTCCAGTCGTCGATTTCTGGCTGGCGTTCATCCATCTCAACTGCTTTGAATGTTTTTTTGACTTCGCTGCCGAGCGCATGCCCCGACAGTGCGGCCCAGTGAGGACTGATTCGCAGTTCGTATTCCTGCCCTGCATTGAGAATGGCCCCCAGTTCCACATTCAGATTCACACCCGTTTTCTGACGACCCGGGTGAAACCAGAGCGTGAGCTGTTTGCCATCGCGTGACCAGAGCTCCGTATGACGAAACGGACGGGGTACCTCCTGCTTCTGCGTTTTATTGAACAGAGAAAAGTGTTCGAAGATATCTCCCTGCTGCATTGGCTCGGAGAATTGAATATAAAATTTCAGATGGTTAGCGGGCAGTTGGTTTCCTGAAGGATAAATCGACAGTACGCGAGGCGGTAAACTTTCAGACAGAGGAATCGCGTAGGTTGCCTGCAGACATCGTTCCGGTTTTTTTGTGACCCGTTTTAAGGCAGCGGGATCAAAGGTCGCCTGGTAGCGGTTTCCACGCACCAGGGGAAAGGATGGTTTAAATTCCAGGCGATCCTCCTTCAAGCGGTAGTTACCCAGCATCGCAGGCAGACTCTGATCTGTTTGCGTCTCCCGTTTCAGAAAAAGCACCCGTTCAAACTGCGTGTCGTCCGCATCAGCTAATGACGCCCAGGACCGGACATCAGCAGCGGTCACCACGACACGACACAATCGCGAGTCTTTCTGATCCGCTTCAAATGACAGGTGAAACGGTTCATTCTTCGGTGCACCAGCGGCGAAAACCAGTGTATCCATGAAGAGAATACAGGCGGTGAACAGCATGATGTGTCCGCTGTAGGGCCAGCCAACTGCAGATGATGGGTTTAACATCAGAGACACTTTCCCCCAGGTCGAACGACGCTGGATCAAGCGAAAGTAGATTATGAAAAGAACAGGCTCTTTCCCATTCCCAAACCTGAACAGAAAAGAGCCTGCGAACCGGAGGAGTTCACTTGTTATGGCAATTCGGTAATTTCCAGATCGCGGTGCCCGTCGTTATCACGCAGCACGACGATTTCTTTTTTCTGCAGCTTGTCGATGTGCACCGCGCCGGACAGTTGATCGACAATTTCGATGCCATCAGGGCCAGTCTTCTGTTTCACATCGCGGCGGGCTGCTTCTTCGTTAATATCTTCTGCATCCAGGTAATCCATATTCACACGCACGCCCCACCATTTACTCGGGCCATACATGTTCTTTTTCCAGTGTACGCGGAAGGTGTTGGTCAACAGCCATTCCTTGCCGTCACTCTCATAAGTCAGCATGTCCAGTGGGCGGTTGCCCGTACCCAGTTCCACGACGCTGGTTCCTTTGACTTTGCTGCCGGACTGCAGTTCATCCAGGGGGAACTTGGCGATCGGCGTACAGGTGAAGGCACCGACAATGTAGTTTTTGCCCTTGCTAGAGTAAGGCACGAACGATTGAATCGGTGCCTTGGTTTCCCACTTGCGGTGTGCGACATGATAGGTTTCCGCGCTGTAGATGTCGGCGGACGTTCCATGCGTTAAGGGCAGGGGAATCGAATAGATCTTGTTGGCGAACTCTTCATTCGACTGTGCTGCCGCCAATAGACGGTCGCTGGCCAGAGCCACGCCGGTGATGTTGCGGATTTTGGATTCTTTTCCTCCGGGCAGTGCGACCTGGATATAGTCGACTTCCGCGAGATCAAAATTCTTGACCTTACCCTTAGCATCAATCATCAGAATCGCGGGCTGTCCGTCGGTCTTGCGATTCACGGAAAGGTAGACGTTACCGCTCTGCGAGTTGACGGCCATGTCGGCAATGTCGATCTGTGAGGGTTCGACGCCCAAGCTGGAAGCAACCGCGACATCCACTTTGGGAACTTTCTGTTCCAGTTTCTTCATCGGTCCCACATCGTGAGTATCAATGACTGTAATTGTTGCCTTCGCAGGGTCCGCCACCACCAGCAATCCGCCGGGTCCAAATGTGATTTTTCCAACCGACTTGAAATCGGGATTTCCTTTTTGCACATCTTTGAGATACTTGCTTGCTGCGTCTTTGGTCACGCCCGCCTGTAACAGCGGATCGCCCGTCAGTAGCAGCATCAACGCCAGGATACTGACGGTGCCTTTCATGAGTCTTGATCTGATCATCAAACTGGTTCCCTTAAAAAACTTGAAATCGAGGGTCTCCCCTTCCAACCACCTGACCTCAATCCTAATTCTCTGAATTTTGATAGTCAACAAGATTGTCAGAATCAGCTGGCTTTCAACAGATTCTTCATAACATTCGAATAAAGTGAATCAGATCGGAAAATCCGCTTTAGAATCGTTTCTCCCTCATCGCCCGCATGCTAAAGTGAATGTCTCAATCAGCGAAGTCGCACCCTCCGTATGAATTACGTCTTCCCTGGGAGTCTGACCCGATGACGAAACTCGCTTTTATCCTGTTTGCATTCTGCAGTCTTCTCGGTCCGACTGTACGGACTACTGTGGCCGATGCAGGGTCAGAAACCCGTTTCTTACAGAACGGCGTCACCGCACATCGGGGTAACTCAGGTGAATATCCTGAGAACACCATGCCTGCCTTCCGCAGCGGGGTTGCCGTTGGCGCGGACTGGATTGAACTTGATATTTTCATCACAAAAGATGGACAACTGGTCGTGACACACGATCAGACCACAGGCCGCGTTGGCGATAAAAATCTGGACGTCGCCGGTTCCACTTATGAAGAACTCAAAACAGTCGACGTCGCGACAGACTTCCGTAAACGGCATCAACTGACGAAAAAAGAATGCCCGCCCGCGCGGATGCCGCTGTTGGAAGAGGTGCTCAAAATGATAAAACAGCAGCACAAAACCCGCGTCTCGATTCAACCCAAAGCCGACTGCGTGAAGAAAGCGGTGGCTCTGGTGAAGCAACTCAAGATGGAGCCCTGGGTCGGCTTCAATGACGGGAACCTGAAATACATGACACAGGTCAAACAGCTGGCGCCTGCCATCCCCGTCTTCTGGGATCGCGGCGCCGACACGGATATCGATGTCGACATCAAGATCGCACAGCAGCGGGGCTTTGCAGCACTCGTCCTGCACCATCAAGGCATCACAGCCGAGAAAGTCCGCAAGATCAAAGCCGCCGGCCTCGAACCGGGTGCCTGGACCGTCAACGATCCCGCAGTCATGAAACAACTGTTAAAGCAGGGCGTCGAACGCATTTATACCGACGAGCCCGCTCTGCTGCTGCAGTTGAAACAGCGCCAATCTGAATGAGCTGTCTGAGGTCAGATGTCACAAAACTGTGAAAAGTTCACAGATTCACCTTGAAGTCGCGTGCAAAGTGTGAAAAGATCACAGATAGGAAGGGTGTTTCCTTATTTTTGTCAGAGGATCTTTGATGGATCAACCCAATCAGAATGAACTGGAAGTGCTGCGTCTGTTGTGGAACAGATCGTCTCAGAAACCGGGTGAAATCCAGGACGCTTTTGGCTGGGACATCGATAATGGTACGCTGCGCAGCGTGCTGGTCGGCATGGTCGAGCGGGGTCTGCTGACGCGGAAACGCAACGGACGGGCTTATCTGTATGCGCCCAAAGTCAAACGCGAAACACAACTGCGACAAACTGTCCGGCGGCTGGCAGAAGTCTTTACCGGCGGTTCCACGGGACAGTTGCTGATGGAACTGGCCGAGAAAGAACGACTCACACCCGAAGAACTCAAACAGCTCAAGAAAATTGCCCGCGGCGAATCGTAACGGACGGCTTCTGGCTTACTTTCGAAATTTCAATCTGCAGAGGACCTGGAAATGGATGACATCTCTTTCATCATACACACTCTGGTCCGACTTAGTCTGTTGCTGGCACTGGGTTGGGTGACGCTGCGACTGATCCGCAATCGTAATCCGCGCTGGTCTGTATTCACCTGCCGTTCTCTGATTTCAGCGGCCCTGCTCATGCCAATCGCCTGTCTGTATCTGCCTGTCACCAGTCTGGCGGTTCTGCCGCCGACCGTTTCAGAAACCGAAGATTCAGAAACAGAGGATCTGGCTGAGACATCGACCGCAAACAAGACGCCGGTCCTGAGGAAAAGTGTAGACCCTGATCCCATCGGTCTGCTGCCACCTGCTCACTTACCTGCGCGGACTTCTCCTCTGGAATCAGAACAATCCAGCACGAAGAGGAAAGCAGAACCGTTAATTGCCGAACTGCCGCAAGTCGCAGCTTCCAGTCCTGACCGGGCTGCAGAGAAAGCAACACCTGTGAAGCAGGCAATACATCCGATCTCCACTTCCATTCCGCATGCAGCGTTGCCTGTTCAATCTGAATTCCGTTGGTGGCTGGTCTGCTGGGTCGCCGGCAGTTCGCTGTTACTGCTGCGGATCGGCTGGCAGATTCAACGGACGCGAAAACTGTTACGTCGTTCTGAAATGGCGCCTGCTGCACTGCAGAGAGAATGCGATGTGCTGGCAGCGCAGTTCAAACTCAAACGAGTGCCTACCATATATATTTCGCGGGATATTGAAGGTCCGTGTACCGTTGGTCTGATACAACCTGCCATCTTACTGCCTGCTGCCTGGGTTCAACACCTTTCTGAAACCGAACGCCGCGCGATTCTGGTACATGAATTATCGCATGTAGCCGGCAGTGATTTACTCTGGGATTTCCTTTCGCGGCTGGTGATTGCATTTTACTGGTTTCATCCACTGGTCTGGAGACTGCCGGCCCGTCATCAACTGGTATGCGAGCATCTTTCAGACGCACTGGCTGCCACCGCGACCGAAAGTCTGAGCCATTACCGCAGGATGCTTGCCCAATGGTCGCTCCGTCGTCAGGGAGCGAAATCTCGTCTGGCTGCCCTGGCGATGGCGGATCGTTCGCAGATGCTGCGTCGGCTGAAATGGCTGGAAAAACCGTCTGCTGTGGATCAACTGACATTTTCATGGCGGTATAGCTTCGCAGTCATCACACTTTTAACGGTCACTGGTGTTGCGACGGTTCACTTCAGTCCGCAGGTACTGGCACAGAAAACAGAGCAGCCGGAAGAAGTCAAAAATGCAGAGCCGAAAGACAATACAGAAAACCCCAAAGCAGATCCGAAGAAAGCCGCCGCACCCCGGATCAGAAAACCGGGTGAGCCCGATATCAATCTGAAGCAGACCACACCTAAAATTGTGCGCGTGGTGAATGAAAAAGATGAACCCATTGAAGGTGCCAGTGTTCGCGTTGGCTGGTGGGAAGATAACGAAGGTGACATGCTGGGAAAAATTGTCATCAATCCTCCAATCACCGATCAGAAAGGGGAAGTGACGATCCAGGTCCCCGCGGGTGCCGCCCGCGCACAGATCTCTGCTGAAGCGGCTGGGTATGCAAAAGCAGGAAAACAATATTCACTCAGCGGCAATCCAAAACTGGTTCTGCAGCCGGGGCGGATTATTCGCGTCAAAGCGCTGGATGTGAAAGGAAACCGACTGCCCGAAGCGTATCCCCTGCTGGAAGAAACCCGAGTGATCGGACGTGAGTTCAAGCAGGATGCGCACCGCCTGGGTTACTTTACTTCTCCGGTGGTAAAGCTGGACCGTCGTTTGATGCGAGTTGTGGCGAGAAACGAAGAAGGACTCGTTCTGTTCAGTCACCTGATCGATGTCACGAACCCGGAACGCGTGGAAGAGGACGGCACGATTGTGGCCATCCTGGAACCGGGAATCCGCCTGGAAGGTCGCCTGGACGACTCGGTACCGCGGCCGATCAAAAATGGGTGCGTCGAACTCTATATCGATGAAGTTGCCGAACATAAGATCGGCGGTGGCTGGACCTGGCAACAGACCGCGGCTGTGAAAGAGGATGGTACGTTTGAATTTGACTCGCTGCCGACCGGTGGACACGCGCAGCTGTTTGCCCTGGTGGACGGTTTCCAGTCGACGCGACCGACGGTTGCGTCATTGAAAAACTATCTGCAACTGCACAACGCCGGACCGGAATCGATCCTCGACAATGCCATCGAGCGTCACGACGCGTTCTGGCCACACCTGTTTCCGCTCACTCCGGGACTTTATAAAACCGAGGTGGAGCTTCCCTGCACGCCGACTACGTCTCTGGATGTCAATGTGGTCGATCCCATTGGTCAGCCGATCGAAGGGGCCCAGGTCAAATTCAATCCTAACGGGCTGTTTTTGGGTGGGGAACTGTTCATTCCCGCCACGGAATCTTTGACGATCGAGAATCAGATAGTCCCTCGCAACATGGATGAGATCAAGCAGCGTTATCAGTGGGCACAGAACACATTTCTGCGCGTGAGGACCGATGCGCAGGGGATCGCCCGGGTCCGGAACCTGCCCGCCGACGATCGGGAATCGTACAAGGTTTCCGTCGACGGTTATCAGATGCCCGTCTATCCGACTTCTTCCTTAGACGATCCCTCGCGGTATGCACTTATTGATCTGGCAGGGGGTCAGACGCTGCGGCGGACGATTACGATGGAAAAATTTGTTCCCAGCGCGTCACGAAAAATACTGGTGGTCGACCGCCAGGCAGAGCCGGTTCCTGATATCAAGATCACCGTCAGCGAGATCGCTTTTGAGAATGCTCCCGACGACTGGCAGCTCTGGGCGTCTCAGCGTTTTGGACCGTTGGCGACAGGCAAAACGGAAGAGGACGGGAGCGTACAACTGCAGGTGCCAGTGGAAGTGAATGGCCAGGCAGTTTCCCGTCTGCGAATTACGATTGCGGGACGTATGAAAATAGAAAGTACTTTACGCGACGCTTATGTACAACACAAAAGACTGATCATTCCCCGCGAAGCTGACGGGCGGGTGGTTGTACTTACTGTCTCTGACGAAGAACCCAAAGAGAAACACGCATTCTTTGATGTCGCGGTTGATTACCTGCAGCCAACTGAACTACTCAGCGATTCGCCGAAAACACTGATTCAACAGTTGCAGAAACAGCCCTCGTTGATCGTGTTAAAGCAGTTGCTCTCGTTGAACGATTTTGATGCTGCGAGCCCCCTCCGCTTCCGGGGTGATTGGAATCTGACCAGCAAGCCCGGCAAAAAAAAATCGGAACACACACCGGTCATTACCGTTCCTGCGGAAGGGGGAGAGCGATTAGTGGTTCTGTGTGATGTCCGTCCGCAGGATGCAAGCTGGAATACCAAACCGCGTCTGCGCTCCCCGCCCATGGCGGCATTCGTTTTTAAAGCCGACGATGGTTCGCTGATTCAGATGATCGGGGGCTGGGCTTCTTCTAAAGGTGATTACGCGCATGTCATGTTCAACAACCTGGGGGGGACTGACGATTATTTTGTTTCTACCTCAGCTTTTGAAATACATAATCCTTTTGAATATATCCAGCAATGGTACCAGATCGGACATGAAGATAAGCCGGCGATCACCTTTTATAACTATGCAAACGCGACCGGTTGGAATGGCAAGCCGGGGCCCTCAGAGCCGCTGGCAGAATTTGGCTATCTGGATTTGAAATTTAACGGCAAAAATCTGGATCATCTTGTTAGCGGCGTGTTACCCAATGGAGCCCTGGCACCTCGTAAACTGTACTGGGATGGCGTTCGCGAGCAGTTCATTGGCCCGGTCCGCGCGAGTGTGGACGGTACGCCCCTCTACCAGGTGGATCTGCAACATTCCTATCAGTTTAACCCACTGGAGGTCGAGCCTGGCGAACTGGTCGTGGCCGGCGGTCGTCGCGGCTATAAAAACTGGCATGCGTGGAACTGTGTGGTTCCCCTGGGAAAAACCGCCAGACTGCGGCTGTTCGCCGTGGATGAGTCCGGCAACAAGCCGGTCGAGACAGAATATTTCACACATGATCTCGCCGCAGGACAGCACAATCTGCAGCTGCATTTCGAAGACACGAAAGATGACCCGACTCAGTCAGAAGGACAAATTCAAATTGATGATTCGACGAAAGAAAAAATGACGGTCCCCCGTGTGCCTGTCACTGGCGTTCCCTCCGTTAAAGGAGTTCCGATTTATCGCACGGGGAAAGAATCGCTCGACCTGTTCAATCGCCCGACCGCTCAAAAACAACAACGGCTCATCTGGCGGGTGGAACTGAAATAAATTCAGATCCGTTTCAGCTTACAAAGTCGGGCAGATTGCGATTCGGCTGATTCCATTTGATCCGGCCGAGCAGTACATCGCCTTTGGCTTTGTTGCGAGGCATCCATTCGCCGACGGTCACGCAGGATTCGTCCGGGCTGACGTTGGTGACGTCGAAGTTGCCCATCAGCGCGACCTGGTTGGCATCGTTCACGCCGTCGCCGACCAGGGGAAGAACGACCTGCTCGGTCTCGCGAATCAGGCAGAGCTTCTCCGGATCGACCTGTGCGACCCAGAGCGGGGATCGCCAGCGGATCACATTTTTGTTCGTTTCATCCTGGCGGGTATAAACCAGAAACAGGCCGTCAGAATGTGTGAGCCAGTGCTGCTGCGTAGTCGACATGCCGATCGACGTACCATCGTCAAAGGCCCAGGCGGTCTGTCGCTGGTAGTTCAATCCGTCCGGGCTGACCGCGACATAGCCGTGACCGTCTTCAGCACGAATGGTCATGAAGTACCGGTCCTGGAACCGCGTGATCGAAGGTTCCAGCAAGCCACGCCCGACTGCATTTTTCAACGGCGGTCCGACTTCGCGAATTGTCAGCTCAGAGCCGTCAAACGCGCAGCGGACGCCTGCCACCATTCGCGGCTGTTTGTTCGCGCCGAAGGTGAATGACATCATGATATCGCCGTTGGGCATGACGAAACGCTGTCCACAGTTGTTGGTATAAATCTCCGAGCCGCGCGGATCATCCCATTTGAGCACGTTCCGCTCAGACCATTGCCCTGCTTTGTCTCGAACCGCATACACGGGGTAGCGGGCCAGCTGATCCCCTTTGGCAAACCGGGGACCGCGATAAAAGACGACATGCCCGAGCGCGAGGATGGTCCCGGTCTGCGGATGATATTGCGGCGTGACATCACACACGCCTGCCTGCAGCCCCGGATGCCCTTTGACCGGATCGCGGTCCAGCGCAGGAATCGCTGTCGGCTCACTCCACGTCTTCCCTCGATCATTCGATTCACACCAGTGAACCGGCCCGAAATAATCCGAGCCCCCAATCTCCTGCAGGTTCATAAAAAACGTCGCGTTTCCGTTCGGCCCGGGAACCATGCACCCCCGCGGATGAAACCAGGTGACCCCCGCACCATCCCGATTACGAAACAGCGTCTCTTTGGAGATCGAGCCCATCAAAGGCTTCGATTCCGCAGCCTGCAACGAGGCTGTTCCAGCACCTGAAGCAGCCGCGAGAGAACAAAGGGAGGAATGGAGAAAGTCACGACGGGTGAGGGGCGGGGATTGTGTCATAGAATGGGCTTTCCAACTGTGGCTTATACTCTTGACATCTGAATTCAGAAATGAATGTTGTTAATTTGATTATATTACAACATCAGAAGAAATCATGTTAGAAAAATGTGTTCTCGATGTCTTTGCAGACATTCCTGATCCGGACGGAAGCGAGTGGGGAATTGAATCGGTTGTCCCTCATGGGGTTTGAAGAAGCGGCTCATGGCTTCGACTGAATACGATTCACGCAGTTGCTGAGAATAGATCAACCGGAATTTCTCATCCAATGTGATCAAACCACGATCAAATGCCTTGTCGTGAAGTGCATTCAGACAGAGACCATTGTGGGGATCTGCCCGTTTCGTGGGATCATCACTCCAGGGAATAATGTGGCTCGCAATGAGAAGTTCTTTATTCTGTATTCCCGTGACACAACAGCGTTCCTCATAGGATGCCATGACCGTCGAACGGAAAAAGCGTTGGGCACGCCGTACTTTCGTTACCCGGGTCGATTCTGTTTCTCCTTCGAACTGTGGTCGTTTCTCAACAGGCTCATCCTGTTGCAGGTTCATTTCCTGTTCGAGCCGTTGACTTTCATTCGCAAGCCCTTCCCAGTCTGCATGGAATTCCTGCCAGATTGATCGATCCGCGTTAGATGCACTCGAAAGGCCTTTGACACCTCGCTGTTGATGGTACGGATCAAGAGACGCCAGATTTGAGAGCTTCATGGCTACACTCGAAGACGAACGACCAATGCATTCTGCCAGTTGTATGACTTCGCTATTTCTTTGATGAAACTTACCAAAAGGGAGACGGCAATAGAGGCTCATGGCCAGAATCAATTCGTCACGAGTCCAATTACGTGCCATCGTGTTTTTGCCCAGGTAGAGTTTTCAAGGTGAACATGTATTATAATCAAATAGTTGAGCAATACCAGGAGCAGGGTGTCCCTGCAGAGTCGAACGGCACTCGATAATTTGCAGCGATATTTCAACAACAAACAATCATTTTGTTCTGTTTTCCGGATCAACCTTTCCCATTAAGGCTAAGTCGACCCCTGATCGGGGTGGCATTGTCTTTGTGGGGGCTGGGATGCGGGTGACCGGTCTGCTGTGTTTCCGGGTGGATCTTACCGATGCCGGTTGGCTCAGATCGCTGCACAGGAAGCATGGTGCTGGTTGAAATCAACTGCGGCGTTTTGCCGGACCTGAGGCGGGGAGGTCCGCAGATCGACTTGTAATTGACTGCAGTTTGCAGTATCTCTCCGGAAAACCTCTCAAATCTTCAGGAGATCCTGTTCGAGCTTGTCAGTGATCTGTTGGCGATCCCTTTCGGAGTTGTTGAGACGGTAGGCGAGCAGGTAGAAACGCTGTTGATGAGATCGTTTCTGTCCATGTCTGCCTGGATATTCAAAGCTCGATTGGAATGAGTATTTCCCCTGCCATTTGAAAAATATAAGTATTGAGAAAATCAAATCTGCTGTATACACTAAACTCACAAAATACCTGTCCCATGGTTGTCGGCCCGGTATGGATCAGGTTTGTGGCTGAGGACGGTCAATCAGAAGTTGATGAAGTCCTGCGCTGCCTTTTCCCTGTCAATCAGCGTCACGAAAGAGACGCGGGTATCTGAATAAAAGATCAGTTTGAATGCGGGGTGAATCACCATTGTCAAATTCCCTTCAATGATGGCTGAAATGAAAGCGTCAGTTTAAAAGTGTTTCTGGCAAGCAGGAGTGAAGGCAGAGTGGATGATTGAGTTCTTTTCGAAGCTCTTTGATACATCGGACTATCCTGCGCGCTGGAATTGTGGCAACTGGACGAGTGGTGAAGGCTGGCTGCACATTCTTTCCGATATCGGTACGTGGTCCGCTTATACAGCGATCCCGATCGTGCTGATCTATTTCACCTATAAACGGAGAGATATTCCCTATCCCAGACTGTTCAGTTTATTTGCAGCTTTCATCCTGTTGTGCGGCGCGGTCCATCTGGTTGAAGCGATCATTTTCTGGTATCCGATTTATCGGATTTCAGGATTGTTGAAACTGGCGACGGCAGTGGTCTCGTGGGCCACTGTGATTGTATTAATCAGATATACGCCACACCTATTGCAGATACCCTCGATCGCAGTCACCAACAAACGTCTGGTAGAGGAAGTTGAACAGCGAAAAGTCATCGAACGGGATCTGCGCTGGATGCAATCCCGGTATGAGGCGTTTTTAACCGGCACCAGCAGTATTATCTGGACCACAGATCCGCGGGGGAATTTTATTGTCCCCCAGGTTTCCTGGCAGCGTTTCACGGGACAGACCTGGGAAGATCACCAGGGGGACGGCTGGCTGAAAGCGCTGCTGCCGGAAGACCGAGCGGAACTGGCTGCGCTGTGGAGTAAACCGATCGGGAAGCAGACCTGTTTTCGGGTGCATGGGCATATCTGGCACGCGGAGAGCGAGTCCTATCGCCCCGTGATTACCGAAGCCGTCCCCGTATTTGATGAGGAAGGGCAAATCCTGGAATGGGTGGGCACGGTCAGTGATATTCATGAGCAGCGAATGGCGGAAGAAAGCCTGAGCGCCGCCGAGGCAGAGTCCAGCCGGCAGAAACGGGAACTGGAGCTGATTTATGATACCGCACCTGTGGGGATGGGGCTGGTGGATCGCGAATACCGTTATATGCGGATCAATGATACCCTGGCCCGCATTAACGGGATTCCCCGGGAAGCACACCTGGGGCGCGTCTGTTTCGAGTTGATTCCCGAACTCGCGGAGCGAATCAAACCACTCTACGATCAGGTATTTCAGACTGGTAAAGCGGTGAAAAACCAGGAAGTACGCGGCAAGACTCCCGCCAGCGAAACGGAACGCTGCTGGCTGGTGAACTATCATCCGATGACGCACAGGACTGGTGAGGTCTGGGGTGTGAGTTCGACTGTTCAGGACATTACTGACCGCAAAGAAATGGAAGAAGCATTACGGGACAGCGAGCAGCAGGCGTCGCAGGCGAATCTTGCCAAGAGTGAATTTCTGGCAAATATGAGTCATGAAATTCGGACTCCCATGGCTGCAATCCTGGGGTACGCCGACGTTTTGATCGGGCATCTGAGTGACCCCGATAATCTGAACTGTGTCATGATCATGAAGCGGAATGGAGAACACCTGCTGGAGCTGATTAATGACATCCTGGATTTATCACGCATTGAAGCGGGTAAACTCGAAGTGGAGTTGAAAGAGGCACCACTGCGTGAACTGGTTGCTGACGTCCAGGCACTGATGCAGGTTCGTGCGGACGAAAAGAATCTGATGTTGAATGTCAAATTCTCCGGACAGGTTCCAGAAACGATCATCACGGATTCCACCCGACTGCGACAGATCCTGATCAATCTGATCGGAAATGCCATCAAATTTACCGAGCATGGCGAGGTTCGCCTGGTGATCAGGCTGCACTCCGATTCTGAAAAGCCGATGATCGAATTTGCCGTCCAGGACACCGGCATCGGCATGAGTGAAGACCAGATCCAGCGCCTGTTTAAACCTTTTTCGCAGGGAGATTCTTCGGTCACACGCGCTTATGGAGGCAGTGGTCTCGGACTGGCAATCAGCAAACGCCTGGTGCAGATGCTCAAAGGCCAGTTAAAGGTGAAGAGTGAAACCGGCCAGGGCTCTGTCTTTCGGGTCCGTATTCCCACGGGTCCCATTAAAGGCATTCCACTGATTGAGTCCGGAATTCTGGAACGAAAATCAAATGCGGGCGAAGCTGTTTCGAAAATCCATCGTCTGAATTGCCGGGTGCTGGTTGTGGACGACCGTCGTGAAGTCCGGCATATCAGCCAGCACTTTCTGGAAAAAGCCGGTGCCTCAGTCGCTTCAGCCGAAGATGGTCAACAGGGCATCGACATGGCATTGATTGCCCGTGACGCAGGTGATCCGTTTGATGTGATCCTGATGGATATGCAGATGCCTCAGGTGGATGGTTTACAGGCGATTGCAGAACTGCGGGCTGCCGGCCTGGATTCGCCGATTATCGCGCTCACTGCCGATGCGATGAAAGGGGACCGCGAACGCTGCCTGCAGGGAGGTTGCGATGATTATTTATCCAAACCCATCGATCACGGGCAGATGGTAGAGATGGTCTGGCGGTATTCTGAGGAAGTCACCGCAGACGCGCTCCAGGTACAACGTCAGGAGCAGGCGGCTCGCTTCCGGAATTAACTTCTGCAGTTTATTGAGACCGCCCCTGAAATCAGTGGACCTGAAATTCTCTGTGTCTTCCTGCGCTCGACAGGATGCTGCCGATTTGTGCCAATCCTGATTCTCCCCAGAAACTGAAAGCGATTCTTCCTCTATTTCAGCCCGGATCCGCGCCAGCTGAAATCCGATTAAAAACGTATTAAAAGCGAGGGAGTTTCATGGATTAAATTAGCTTGCTCTGTGTAAATAACGTCATTGTACACATTGGTTTACATGAAATTCATAACGTTTGAACAACTGTAAATCGCTCATTTTGAATAGTTGAAATAAATCAGTCTAATTTGAATGGACACAGGAGGGAATGAAAGGATATATGGAGTACTCTGCATATCTTAATCAATAATCCTAAAAAAATATTGTCAAATTTATTTTGCATAGGTTCTATGTAAAAGCCGTGATTCTACACCTTGATCTATCTGGTGTTCGCGCTGTAGCAGGCACCTCAATTTCCTTTCAAGATCTTACTATTGATGGAGACTCAGTTGAATACGACTCTACGCAGAAGGGCGTTCACATTAATTGAACTTCTGGTTGTGATCGCCATTATCGCCATTTTAATTGCTTTATTATTGCCTGCCGTGCAACAGGCGCGTGAAGCTGCCCGCAGAAGCAGTTGCAAAAACAACTTCAAACAGATTGGGTTAGCGCTTCACAACTACCATGATACTCATCGAATTCTCCCTCCCGGTTACTGTCGTGCTGGCTCGGGTGATTACAACAATTTCATTGGCTGGGGAACCTTCATACTGCCATTTCTGGATCAGGCAAATCTGTATAACGAGATTTCCTCCAACGGTGCGTTTGATATAAAGTGGAATACGTTGACTGCCATTACCGATGGTCCCGCGAAAACGGTTCTGCCGGCCTATATCTGCCCTTCCGATCCGATGGGCGGAACCAACTCTGATATCTCCGGCGGCTATGGAAAGTCCAACTACCTGATGGTGGGTTCAAAGTATCCTGCTTCCGCTCCGATTATTGCCTTTGGCCGTAACAGTGCCGTCCGCATTCGCGATTTCACAGATGGCGTGAGTAATACTATGCTGGGGGGCGAACGCACCACACAGGGTTCGAATAATATTGGCGGAATCTGGATCGGGGCATCCGGGGCCAGTGCCGGTTATATCATCCACGGCGCACCTCAGTTCCTGCGAGAGTCTGATCCTTCTCTGTATCTGGTTTCAACTCAGATCAACGGAACAACGACGAATGATGGTCGATATGGTTTCAGTAGTGCACATGTCGGGGGAGCTCACTTCCTGCTGGGTGACGGCCGGGTGCGTTTCCTGAGCGAGAATATCGACAAGACGACTTACGACAATCTCGCTTCCATCGAAGATGGAAGTGTACTGGGTGAATTCTAGATTGCATCGAATTAACCATAGCGTCTTTCAATCGACCTTTCTCGGTCTGAATGACTCTGGAGACGCTACAGTAAAACTGGACACATTCTAATCGGGTGACTGGTTAACCTGAGCAGAGCGTTCTAAAATGGCCCGGCTTCTTCTACTTGAGAAGTCGGGCTTTTTCGTTTTTCCAATCGACCAATCGAACCACAGCCTCGCAACCTGTATGTCAACAGAATCCGGGATGAATGAGCAACGATCAAGCGAAGCCAGTTCACAGCAGGTGGCAGGGAGCAGGCATTTACTGCCTGGCGCTCTGCGTGCGTCTGTTCTACCTGGTGTCGTATCTCAATTCTCCCCTGGCGGGACATTATCGCACCGATCACCAGTTCTACCGCGACTGGGGGCTTGATCTTGCCCGGGGAACGGGAAACACCGCGGAAGCGTTTACGCAGGGGCCTTTATATGCCTGGATCCTGGGTTTCTGGTATTGGCTGTTTGACACGCCGGAAACGTTGATTTTTATCCTGCAGGCTTTCGTAGGGAGCGGAACCTGTCTGTTAATTTACGCTTCGGCGCAGAGACTGTTTACTCAACGGGTTGCCATCATCGCCGGCATTCTTACTGCGGGCTTCGGTCCGCTGGTCTTCTATGATGTCATGCTGATGAAAACATTTCTCAGCCCGTTTTTTACCGCGTTGATTCTTTATGCCTGTCTGCGCTATCGGGAACAGCAGCATCTGCGCTGGTTGTGCCTGGCAGGCTTATCCATCGGGCTGGCAGTTCTGGTGCGTGAAAATCATATTCTGCTGTTAATCCCGGTGATCCTGTTTCTCTGGCAGAGTTCCGAATTGCATCCGCTGACGAATCGGGTCCGGTTGAAAGCAACGCTGGTTTTGCTCTGTTCCAGTGCAGTGGTGCTGGTCCCGGTGGCGATTCGAAATACACTGGTGACGGGAGAATTCGTGGCGGTGACCACGGGTGGCGGCGAGGTCTTTTATATGGCACAGGGGCCGGAAGCAAACGGGTATTATTCACCACCTCCTTTCGTCCGCACACACCCTCTGTTTGAGCACGAAGATTTTCGCCTGGAAGCCCGGGAGCGGACGGGGCAACCAGCGCTCTCTCCCGCGGAGTGTTCGCGTTACTGGTTCTGGCAGGGAATGAAAAGTACTGCCGCTGCGCCTCTGCGAACATTGAAGTTGACGGCAACGAAATTACAGATTCTGCTGAATGATTACGAAGTACCCGACAGCGCTTATTTCCAAACGACGCGAGAATTTATCGCGCCGCTGGCGTATCTGCCTGCCTTTGGGTTATTCAGCGGACTGGGGTGCCTGGGGTTGCTTGTTTCCTGTAAAGAGAGAAAGCAACTGCTGCTGCCGGGGGGCCTGCTATTGGCGCACATCATCTCAATATTACTCATCTATAATTTTGGCCGGTTTCGCGCAGGACTGCTGCCTCTCTGGCTGCTGTTTGCCGCTGTAGGGATTGACTGGTTGTGGACTGCCTGGACCAGACCGGCTGTGAATCGCTGGCCCCGACTGGCTGCTGTGCCGTTTGTGATTCTGATCACGTTGTTTTCCATGTTGCCTCACCCTGGCAGAATTCAGGCTGGTTACCCGGAGGATGAAGCTGCTTATCGTCAGTTTCTGCAGTCGCGAGCACAGCTACTGCAGCAGTTGAACCGCATGCGAAAGCAGGTTGATCCTGAAACTCCTGAGGGAGCAGTTCAGCTCGCTTCAATTCTGATGCAGCTGGAGCGTTTTCACGAAGCACGTGATCTGTTGCTGCCGCTTGCTGATCAATATCCCGACAATCTGCAGGTACAGCGTTTTCTGGGGAGCCTGCTTACGCAGACACGGGAGTGGCCGGCGGCGATAAAACATCTGGAACAGGCTCACAAGCTGGCTCCCGATGACGCAGAAATCTGCAATAATCTGGGGAGTGCCTGTGAGAAAGCCGCCGAAGTCTCCCGGCAGAAAAACAGGGCGGAACTGTATGCAGCGGCGGCCCGATACTGGGAAAAGGCACTCAGTCTTGATTCACGGAATGCATTAGCACGGTATAATCTCGCGCGGAATAAAATACGATTGCATCAGTATTCAGCAGCGCTGGCAGATCTGAATCAGCTGTTGAAGGATCATCCCGAGTTTGAGCTGGCAGAACGGGGACTGGAACCGCTCGTCATGTCGCCTGATTCAACACTGTCTGCGGAAGAGTTTCAGACAGCCGCCCAGAACCTGAAACAGCTGGCCCGGTTCTATGAGCAGACCGGACGCAGGCCATTCCAGAAGCCCGCACTCCAACTGG